>JBLINY010000041.1:0-33602 GCA_047638695.1 Acidimicrobiales bacterium
CTTTGTCCTTCCGTGTTCTGTCACCGAAGCTAATCGCCGGAGTGCCCGGGCTCCCAACAGGCGGTTCGACTCCTCTGCCTCAAGTAATGACAGCGGCACCCGATAGTGACTCTGTGAGTCCTTTTTTTCGTTTTCCCGCGACAGCCGTTGTGCTCCTCCTTTCGGCCGGAGCATGCAGTCCCGACTCAGGGTCGGACGCCATCGACCAGACAGCGATGACCAACCTCGCGTTCAACGACCGACAGGATGCACAAGCGACAACCTCCACAATGCTGATCGATGGGGCGCCTGTTGTCGCTCTGGCCGAAGGCGACTTGGACTACGTCCAGTTCGAGGCGGTGTGGGTATGTGAGTTGCAGCGTCGAACGTTCGCTACACCCGACGCCATCGATGCAGCCCGCCTCGAGAAGCTGGCCGACCTTGGCCTCGATGTGGATATCTACAACGATTTTTGGACGAGGGTGAACGCCGACCAGGCTCTGCGGGATTCGATCTTGTTTGCCTACCAAGAGACATGCCAGCCCTGAAACGGCTCGCACTCGCCGTCGTAGTGCTTCTTTGTGGGGACAGCGCCTACTCCCCGGTTGCCGCCGCCCCCTCAGCAGTGAGAGTCACAAGCCCGCAGCCCATTCTGTTGTCGAACGTGAACGGGGCATGGGCTGAGGGAAAGAGCAGCTGGCTGAATCTGACGTGGTCGAGTCAGGTCGACCAAGAGGACCTGGAGATACGCGCTTCTTCGCCCGATCCGGGCGTGACCATCAGGTATGCCGGCACGGGCGACCACGCCGGCCTCACCAGCGATCCCAACTTGTTCGGCAACGAAATCGACCACACGTCGTTCTTTGTCGAAACCACTGCCGATCTACCAGAAACGTTCGAGATCACTCTCGATGTTCGATGGCGGCGCGAGTCCCAAACGTTCGTCGGGCGGGCCCGAATGTGGTTCGACGTTGTCACTGCCAATGAAGATCACCCGTTCCGGTCGATCACCACCAATGCCATCGTTCCAGCAGAAGGCGACGGCTCTCGCAATTGGGTCGATCTCGACTACATCGGACGGTCCGATGAGGCGTCGAACCTCGAGGTCACGTTGCAGGGCGAACTACCCGCTAACTATCCGCAGAACAGTTTCACCAGCCTCCAACACGACTCGGTCCTTCACCCCGATGAAATCGACACCGCCCGTGTCTGGTTCGATCCAGCTCGGATCGAACCGGGAACGTATGAGATGACCGTGAACGTGCGCTACTTCCGAGCAGACTCAACCATCAGCGGCTCGATGGAGCACACCGTGACCGTGGCGGTTGTCTGACTCAGCAGGCCGTTCTCTCGTTCGCCCTACTCGGGAAACTCAATCGATCGGAAACTCAATCGATCGGAAACAGGGCCCGGAGGAACTCGACCAGTGAAGGCGCTATATCGCCCTTCTTCATCAGGCCGACCTGCAACTGCCCGCCTTCCTCGCCGTACTCCTCACCTTTGTAGAGCCCCTTCGGAAACAGCCGCTCGAAGCGCACCTCTTGCGAAACCTTCAGCCTCGCCGGACCCATCTTCGCCGTCCACTCAGGTCCGCCGAACCCATCGCCCTTCACAACAACAAGATCGCGAATACCGACCCGGACACACTCGGCCCGCAACAAGGCAACTTCCAAGAGACGCTCAGCTGGTGGTGGTACGGGGCCGTACCGATCTTCCCACTCCGAGCGAATGTCTTGCACCTCTTCCTCAGTCGTGACACCCGCCAGCCGGCGGTATGCCTCTAGGCGCAGTCGTTCGGCCGTGACGTACTCGGCCGGCAGGCTTGCGTCGACGGGCACGTCCAGCTTGATCTCGACCGCTTGTTCAATCGGTGTGCCGTTGAGCTCGGCCACCGCCTCGGTGACCAGTTGGCAATAGAGGTCGTACCCGACGGCGGCGATGTGTCCTGTCTGGCCGACTCCCAGCAGATTACCTGCGCCACGAATCTCGAGATCTCGCATAGCAATGCGGAACCCCGACCCGAGTTCAGTGGCTTCACCAATGGTTTTCAGCCGCTCGTAGGCTTCTTCGGACAACGACGCATCGGGGCGGGTAAAGAGGTAGGCGTAGGCCCGGCTCCCCGACCGACCGACCCTGCCCCGAAGCTGATGCAGCTGCCCCAGGCCAAGCAGCTCGGCCCGGTCGACAACGAGTGTGTTGACCGTCGGCATGTCGATCCCGGACTCGATGATGGTGGTGCAAACCAGAACGTCGAATTGACGATCCCAAAAGTCGAGCACCACCTTCTCGAGCGTGCCCTCGTCCATTTGTCCGTGGGCCACCGCAACCCGAGCCTCCGGCACCAAATTGCGGATGTCGGCCGCGACCTTCTCGATGCTTTGAACCCGATTGTGGACGTAGAACACCTGCCCCTCGCGCAGCAACTCCCGGCGAATCGATTCGGCCACCGCCCGATCGTCGTACTCACCGACGTAGGTCAGGATCGGTTGTCGATCGGCGGGTGGGGTGTTGAGGTTCGAGAGGTCACGGATGCCGGTGAGACTCATCTCGAGTGTTCGTGGTATCGGCGTTGCTGTGAGGGTCAACACGTCGACATCGCTCTTGAACTGCTTGATCGACTCTTTGTGAGAGACACCGAAGCGCTGCTCCTCGTCAACGATCAGCAGTCCGAGGTCGGGAACGGTGACATCCGCCGACAACATCCGGTGAGTGCCAATCAGGACATCGACCTCACCGGCCGCAACTTCGGTGATCACCTTCTTCGTTTCCTTCGTCGTGAGGAATCGGCTGAGAACCTCCACCCGCACGGGATAGGGCGCATAGCGGTCGCTGAACGTCGAGAAGTGCTGCTGGGCGAGCAGTGTCGTCGGCACAAGCACCGCCACCTGCTTCCCGCTTTGCACCGCTTTGAACGCGGCTTGAACCGCTATCTCGGTCTTGCCGAATCCGACGTCACCGACAACCAGGCGGTCCATTGGTTCCGGCCGTTCCATGTCGGCGGTGACATCGGCAATCGTCGTCGCTTGGTCGGGGGTGAGCTCGTACGGAAACGACCCGGCCAGCTCGGCCTGCCAAGGTGTGTCCGGTTGAAAGGCCACCCCTTCGGTCGACATTCGAGTCTGGTAGAGCACCACCAGTTCCTGGGCAATCTCGGCCACCACCGACCGCACCCGGGCCTTGGCCTTGGCGAAGTCGGCCCCACCCAAACGGTGCAACGACGGTTGGTCACCGCCGGTGTAGTGACGGATGAGATCGATCTGATCTGAGGGGACGTAGAGCTTGTCGTCACCTCGATAGTCGAGCATCAGGTAGTCGCGCTCGTTACCGCCGATGGTGCGTTTGACCATGCCCGCGAATCGTCCGACACCGTGCTGGTGATGAACCACGTACGCGCCGGGCTGCAGGTCGTCAAAGAAGCCATCACTCTGACGTTTCCGAGCCCGGGCTCGCCGGTGGGCGCGACGGCGTCCGGTCAGTTCAGCCTCAGTGATGATGGCCATTCCAATGGAAGGCATTACGAAACCACGCTCAAGCGGCATCACAACGAGGTGACCGCCGGGCTCGAAGACGTCAGGCACGCTCTCGCCATGGTTGACCGGGTGGAGGCCCCATTCTCCCAGGAGCTTTTCAACCCGCGATGCTGATCCGACACCGTCGGCCGTGACAATGAGACGGGAGCCTGCAGATAGCACCTGCTGAAGCCGGCCGGCCAGCGCCTCACCGGGCGCATCCCAGCCCGACGCGTCGAGAACGGCGACGTCGGGACCCTCGGGCACCGACATCAACGAGATGACAGGCGAGGTTGTCTTTGCCAGCAATCGGTCGAAGGGCAGATGCAGCCGGGGCAGGTCAGCTTCTTTCGATGACTCCTCGACTGCGCCCCAGGTGCGGGCCAGGCTCAGTGCCAGGTCGGCTTCTTCGGCCAGAAGATCGCCAGCGCGGTCGCGCATCCGGCGCGGCTCGAGCAGCACAATCTGCGAGTCATCCCAAAGCAGATCGGGAAGCACGCGCTGATCGGGGGCCAGCCACGGCAACCACGATTCCATCCCATCGAAAAGCTCCCCGTCGGAGAGTCGCTCCCACTGTTCGCGGCCCCATGGCTCCGTTGCCACCAACGCCTGAGCCCGCTGCTGAACATCTTCGCTGATCAGAAGTTCCCGACACGGAAAGATCTCGATCTCAGAGAGATCGGTTGTCGAGCGCTGATCGGCAACGGTGAAGTTGGTGAGACGATCGACCTCGTCGCCCCAGAGGTCGATCCGCACCGGACCGTCAGCGGTCGATGGGAAGACGTCAACAATCGAGCCTCGAATTGCCACCTCGCCACGATGCTCGACTTGGGCTTCGCGGCGATATCCGAAGGCGACGAGGTCAGCGATGAGCTTCTGCGGGTCGAGTTGGTCGCCCGGACCGACCACCAAAGGGTCGATCTCCTCGACATGGGGGCCAAGCCGCTGAATGAGAGCTCGGATCGGGGCAACGATCACACGCGGGCACCGGTCGGGGTCCTGAAGATGCCATAGCACCCGCACCCGCTGGCCCATTGCTTCGATCGATGGGCTCACCCGTTCGAACGGCAAGGTCTCCCATGCCGGGAACAGCAACACATCGTCTTCGCCCAAGTACACAGCGAGATCGGCCGCGAGACGTTGGGCATCGCCAGTGGTGGGAACGGCCAGCAACGTTGGCTGACGCTGCGAACCTTCGACCAACCCGGCAACGGCCATAGCTTGGGCCGGCTCTGGCACAGCCAAAACAGTCGAAGCCCGACCAATGATTCTTGTAATGGCGGGGTCTTCGGCAACGAGCCGAGGCAGACGGGTGAAACTCACCCAGTTAGGCTATGCGACCTCAGTTGAACTCGGCGGCTCCTGGACGTGACCGCTGCTAGGACGGCCATAACCGTGAAGCCAAGAGCGACACCAACACCGTTCGCTAGTCCATCGACCACCTGCACATGACGGCTAGATGTCAGCACTCCCTGCGACAGCTCGAGCGCGAGGCTTAGCGTCACCAATATGGCTGCCAGCCGGCGACTGGAGATCGACCCGTTGGCAAGAACTCGCGCCAGGACGGCGGCACCGAACCACAGGGCTATGTGGCCAGCGGTATCGAACGCGAGAGGGATATCCGAACGATCGAGGAGATCGATGCCAATCCGACCCTGAAGGAACGAGCCACCCCGCCAGATTCGACCTGCAGCGGCAAGCGCGTAGTCGGGAGACCGATCGGCAAGCAGCAACACAACCGTCGCGACAGAAAAGGGAATCGCAGCAACGAACGCCAATCGTCGCAGAAGTCGATTCGGTTGCGTCCGCCGGGGCATAGTCCCAGCCTGACAGAGATAGTCGGAGGCGAGGTGTCAGGTATGTGCAGATGTCGTGCAGGTCACCCTCTTGCTCAGGTCACCATCTCGCTCAGGTCACCCTGTCTCAGCCACTGCCTGACGAACCGCCTCCATCTCATCGACAACGTCGATCAAGTCCCGCTCGACGCTGCCCAGCGATGACACATCGGCCTTCGTGACCGAAAGCTCGATCGACCGAGTGACGAGTTCGTCCAGCCTGGCATCCAGCAGCAAGAGGCGATCGTGGGTTGATTGAATTGTGTCGTCAAGACGCTTGGCCGTCTCGAGCTGCGCTTGAAGCGATTGGGCTGCCTGGTCGGTGGCCGACCCGGGGCTGGGCGTGCTGCCTCCTGTGACTCGATGAAGGTCGCTGACAATGCGATCGATGTCAATCGCCCGACGTGCGTCGCTGAGAGCCTGACCGCTCTGCGCTACCTCGTACGAGTGACGTACAAACTCGTCGATGCGTTCCCTCAGGCCCACCAGTCGGTCCTTCAACGGACCGTCGGAGGTTCGACCGATCGACTCGTCGAAGCGCTTCTGAGCGTCGAGAGCCTCGTCCACAAATCGTTGCCATACCCCCGTGAGCGACCGACGATCGATCTTCTGCTGCACCGGACCTCGAGGAATGGCTACACCAACGCGCGTCGCCCACGCACCGGCTCCGATGGCAACGGCGCCAATCGCTCCGAGCCCGGTGATGATGCCGACCGCGGCTCCGACTCCAGCCAGGACAATGCCAGCCGGACTCATGATGGCCTCGGCCACAGGCCGGGTGAAGAAGCGATCGCGAAGGGTCATCGTGGGTTAGAAGTTCGAGACAACCTCGGCGAACACCTTGGTGATCGAGCGAGGATCGCTGGCGTCATACACCGCCGATGCAGCCGCGTCGGCGATCGCCTCAAGAACGGGGAAGTCGGCATCGGCCCCATAGGCGATCGGGAAAACGCGGACCGGCCGACTGCCCTGTCCTTCGCTACCTCTACTGAGCGCATCGAGAAGAGTCTGAAGCTGGTCGCGGTCGTCGCCGGGGATGGAGTCGTCGTTCCTACCGTCTGACAACACAACAAGGGCGTTGATTCGTTCTGCGTCGTAGTTGGTCAGGCTCATCTCGTACACCTCGTTGGTCGCCTCATAAAGCGGCGTACCCGACTGTGGGAACAGACCTGTCAAGGCCTGGGTGATCTGACTCTCCGTCGTTCTCGCCGGGCCGGCCGGCACTACCTCAACAACGAGGGTCTGAGAGCTCGCGCCGGAGTCGGTGAACGTGACCAGCGAAAGGACATCGTCGTCTGCAAATTCACCGAGAGAGTCGGTGATAGCCCGCTTCGCCAGATCGAGCTTTGTCTCACCAGTTGACGGATCGCCGATGTCGCCCATCGACCCGCTGACATCCAACAGAAGCGTGACCTGCGCTCCCTTTCGTTGATCCTGCCAAAGGTCGAGCAAGCCCGTCATAACCGCCGGTGCTGGCACTTCAAGCAACCGGGATGGTTGGTCGGGATCGACACCGAACTCGGCCGAGATTGGCTCAGCCAGCGGTACCGCCGGATTACCGGGCCGGAAACCGAACTCGAGCACCTTCCGCTGGTTCTCCTCGAGTTGGAGGAAATCGATGAACTGCCGTGCTGCTGCCTTCTGCTGCTCATCCACCCAATCGCCGTCGACGATGAAAAGCGGATTATCAGAGTAGAGGGTTCCTTCCGAGGGATAGATCGCAACCAACGGCACCCGCGGCGGGCGGGGTTCCTCGCCCGATTCGAGCTTGCCGTCTGGGTCGCCGCGGTTGTAGTCGATGACTGATTTTTCCTCCACGGCCGCTGCCGCTACATAACCAAGAGCCGCGCCGCGCTGATCGGCCTTGAACCAGTTGTTCATGAACGTCAGGGTCGTATCGCCGTAGTGCACGACGGCCGATTCAACTCCGGCGCCAAACTCGGTGACTGCTCGTCGATCGAGATCCTCGCTACTCAAGCCATCGGTCTTATCGGCGGCTGCATACGTTTGCGCGATAAGCGCCGACAGACCGCTGGTCGAAAAATTCGGGTTGGTCTTGCCCAAGCGGAAGTCACCCCATTCTGGATGCCCGAAGCTGCTCCAGCCATTGTCATCGGTTGCGAGGGCCAGGATGTCAGACCAGCCGATGTCGGCATCGGGCCAACCGAGGGCTTCAGCCATGGGCTGGGGCATGGCAATAACCAGCGGTGTAACCATGAACGGCGCCCCATCACCGACAAGAGAAGGAGCCCCCTGCTCGCTGCGCCTCTGATTGAGCACGGCACCCCACGCGCTGGACGCTGGCGACCAGATCACCGGCCGAGGTCCCTCGATATCCTCATCCCACTCCCCGGCCAGGAGCTGGGCGCCAAACCCCGATGCCTTCGACTGTGGGCGGACGAAGATGCACTCGCCATCGATCTCGGCGTCAGAACGATTGAACTCCTCTGCCAACTCGATCATGAGCTGGATCTTCTCCGACGACACTGAAGCATCGACAACGACGCAGTCGCCCGGATCGCCATCGACCGACCCATCCCCGCCAACAGAGAAGCTGCAAGCTGCCGAGAGCATGAGAAGCGCGAGGCCAATCGACATCAGCTTTGCTGACTCTCCGGGCGATATCGCTGACCGAGGCAGAGTCGGGTTCATCGAACGATCCTATTATCAGGAAGCCGAACGAAGTGACTCGGCCTCAGGAAGCTGAACGAAGTGACTCGAGCACGCCCGGAGATGGCCCGATGCGTTCCGGCCCCGGCCCGGCCTGCCACCCGCTGTCGACCAGGGCGGCACCGAGATCATCGCTACGACCACCGGCATCGCCGACTACGGCTAGGGCGATGGTGATGGCCGGCCCGCTGTCAGACGGAGTCACCGCCTCGAAGCCGCTCCGAGATAGTCGGGCCCAATCCACCGCGGCCGCCGTTACCAATTGGAAGCGACCTCGCACGGTCAACATTTCGTCGAGCGCCCGTCGCGTCGATGCCAGTTCGGTGAGGTCACGGTCGAAGCCCGCTTGCCAGCTGCGCACGCCTGCGTCGATGTCGTTGGTGGCGAACGACGGGGTCCCGATGAAGCCTGCCGTCACGCTGCCCCGGGCTAGTAGCCCGACCGTAGTGTTGCGGTTATCAAACCCGATATCGGTGCCGTCGAGTGACATGGCCACGCAGGCCCAGGTGATGTTCGCGCCACAGGCAGAATCCAGGCCACCGCTCGAAACAAGCACCACATCTGAATGAGCGAGATCACGTTCGACCGAACCGAGCACGGCTGAGCGACCCAGCCGATCACGTTCGGTTTCGAGAACGTCGATCCAGTGTTGGTCCGTCACCCACAACAGCGGGGAGGCATCTCGGGCGTCGATTAGTCGGTCCAACGTGACGCCGGGTGCTTCGACGATGATCTGGCGGCCGGCAAAGGCCTGACGACAGGCGTCGGCGACCAGAGGGTCGCAGTAGACGGCAGAGGGGGTGCCACCCAGGCTGACTTCTCCCCCGGTGTCGAGCCACCGACGGGCGCCGATAGCTGCGACTACCAGCAGAACGGCAGCAACGATGGCGGCCAGCCGCTTGGCGGCCATGTCAGCTTGCGTCGTCGGGCCGTCGGTTCACAACAGCCATTGTGGCATCAAGACCATCGGTTACGAGCCCGACGAGAGCGTCTACTGCTCGCTGGAGACTGATGTCGAGCAAGATCTGATCTGCCTTCGATGGCCGTCGCAGCACATAGTCGCGGCCCGCCTGTGACACAGGAGGCTTCCCGACTCCGATGCGAAGGCGAGCAAAATCTGTGGTGCCAACGTGCTGAGTAACTGACTTCAGCCCGTTATGGCCAGCCATTCCACCACCCTGCTTCAGCTTGAGTCGCCCGATCTCTAAATCGAGTTCGTCATGCACAATGACCAGCTGATCCCCGGTTTCGATCCCGTGCCGACGAGCTAGAAGCCGAACGGCTTCGCCGGAGTTGTTCATGAACGTCTGGGGGAAGGCCAGGGCAACCCGTTTGTCGGCAACGAGAACTTCGGCCACGAAGGCCCGTTCCTTGCTCTTCTTCTCGAGTTCGCGGCCCTGCTGCTTGGCCAGCATGGCCACACAGTCGGCCCCGACATTGTGTCGGGTGTGTTCGAACTCGGCTCCGGGATTACCCAAACCGATGATCAGAAAGTCAGATGGTTTACCGCGTCGAGCCTTCTCGCCCGGTCGGCGCGACAGTAGCGACACGCCGAGGGGCCGTTACTCGTCGCCCGAGGAATCGCTGCCTGCGTCGCCGCCATCGGCAGACGGGGCGTCGCCGCCTTCGGTTGCTTCGCCGTCCTTGCCCGCGAGCAGCTCGTCTTCCTCGCCCAAATCGGTCTTCGAGACCCGTGTGGCGACCGGCGCCGCGACCGTGATTCGATCAGCGATCATCGAGACAACGCCATCCGGAAGGTTGAGGTCGCCAACGGCGATTCGACTGTCCATCGTGAGATGCGAGATGTCGGCCTCGATGACGGTAGGAATGGCTCGGGGCAGGACACTGATCCGGAGGCTGAACATTTTCTGCTCGACCAGGGCTCCGGCCTCGGCCACCTCGACCGCGGTTCCTGTGAGCGTGAGCGGCACGGTGAGGCTGATAGGAACATCGCCATCGACTCGCATGAAGTCGGCGTGGGTAACCACGCGCTTGATGGGATCGCGCTGCACATCGCGAACGATGACGGTTTGCTGCTCGCCTTCGACGTCGAGAGTGAAGACCGTATTGAGGCCGGCTTCGCCTCGCAGCGCTTCACGCAGCTCGGTGTAGGTGACGCTGACGGGAACTGGATCCTTCTGCAGGCCATAGACCACGCCGGGCAGCTGGCCCGTCTCACGGAGACGTCGCGAGGGGCGAGTCCCCTGCGAGCGTCCTGTTGTTGCCTTAACCACGGTGTCCATAATCGTTCCTAGGTAGTGCGCAGAAGTCGGAGGATTCGGCGCCGAAGCGGGTGGCGCCAACCACGAGAGGTTAACGGCGAACCGGCCGGGTTACACGCGCCGGGTCACACCCGCTGGCGTCGAGTCAGGATTGGTTCTGGCCGTCGAAGATACGACTGACCGAGGTGTCTTCGAAGACGGCACGAATGGCATCAGCGATCAGTGGGGCAATCGACAAAACCTCGAGCTTGTCGAATTGCTTGTCCGGAGGCATGGGCAGCGTGTCGGTGACGACGACCCGATCAAGCACCGAGTTCTTGAGCCGATCGATGGCCGGCCCACTGAAAACCCCATGGGTGGCAGCAGCAGTCACCGAGCTGGCACCCCGCTCAACGAGAAGTTCGGCGGCCGAGCAGATCGTGCCCGCGGTGTCGATCATGTCGTCGATCAGCACGCAGTCTCGACCCTCGACCTCGCCGACGACATCCTTCGCCTCGACCGCGTTCTTGAGACCCTTCAGACGGCGCTTGTGCACGATGGCCAGGTCGGCATGGAGCTGTTGGGCGTATCGCTCGGCCACTTTCACCCGACCGGCATCCGGCGAGACAACAACCAAATTTTCGCCATAGGTCTTCAGGTGGTTCACCAAAACGGGCATGGCGGTGAGATGGTCCAGCGGCCCGTTGAAGAAGCCCTGGATTTGACCGCTGTGCAGATCGACTGACACCAAGCGAGACGCTCCGGCAGCCGCGAAGAGATCGGCGGTGAGGCGAGCAGTGATCGGCTCGCGACCCTCGGACTTTCGGTCCTGGCGGCCATAGCCGTAGAAGGGCATCACTGCGGTGATTCGCTTGGCCGATGCCCGACGAGCGGCATCAACCATGATCAGATGCTCGAAGATGGCATCGTTGACCGAGCGGCCTTCGAGAGCTCCATGGCTTTGCACGATGAAGACATCGGACCCGCGCACTGACTCGGCGAAACGACAATGAGTTTCGGTGTTGGCGAACTGACTGAGGTGAGCCTCAGTGACCTCGACCCCAAGACTGAGACCGACGGCTTCAGCCAGCTCAGGGTTTTGGCGGCCAGTGAACAGATGCAGGGTTTTCTTGGTTACTAGATCCATGGTTCCCGGGTGCTCCCACCCGACTGACGACCCGTTGGCTACTCGTCGCCTAGTGCAGCATAGAAGGCTCCCGTCACCGTGCCATCGGAGATCTCTGCTCCCGGTTCGACGACTGCGAACGGACCGACCCGGCAGTGGTCGCCGATTGTGGCCAGACGGGCCATCGTTTTCTCGATCACGGTCTCTCGGCCGATCGTGCAACGGTCGAGGCGAGTGTCTGGTCCGATCTCACAGCCATCACCAATCACGGTGTTTCCCTGCAGAATCGTGCCGGGGAAAAGCGTGACATCGGTACCAAGCACAACCGTAGCGTCGATGTACGTGTGGTCTGGATCGAGCATCGTCACACCGGCCTCGAGCCAGTTCCTGTTCGTGCGCCGACGCAACTCGGCCTCGGCCTCGGCCAACTCGAGTCGCGTATCGACAGGTTGCAAGTCGGCGCTGGCCGGCACCAGCGCAGTGGCTGCCAAGTGGCCACTCTCGGCTAAGACCCCGACGACATCAGCCAACATATTGGCCCCGGTCGATCGATCGGGGGCCGTCCGGCGGACAGCCGGAGCAAGAAGGCCGCGGCGGATGCAATAGACCCCAAGCGGGACCTCGGGTAGCGCCAACTCCGCACCGACCAGATCATCGCTTCGAACGATCGAAGCCACTTCGCCGTGCCTGTCTCGAACGATCCGATCACTGCCCGAGGGATCATCGACTACGGCCGCGAGCACCGTGCATGCCGCCTGCCGCTCGCGGTGTACGCCAACGAGATGGATCAGCGACTCGGCCTCGACCAGAGGGACGTCGGCCGTCATGACGATCAAATCACCGTCGTCATCGAAATCATCAAAACCAGTCAGGCCGATAAGGGCAGCGTCACCCGAACCACGATCGAATCTCTGCTCGACGAACTGGAGGCCGAAGGGAGGCGGATCCTCGAGGATTCTCTTGCTGACCCAGTCGCCCGATTGGCCGGTAACGACGACGGCCTGATCAACGCCCGCACCCTTCAGACCGTCAAGAACATACGAGAGCATCGGACGTCCGCACAGCAGGTGAATCGACTTTGGTCGCTCCGAGCGCATCGTCGCACCCGATCCGGTTGCGATCACCAGCGCAGAAAGAGAGGCAGTAGCCATGCGCTCTTGTCTAGCAAGCGCCCCGCTCGGAGGGAGTTTCCCTGGACAACAAAGCCATGTTCTGGGTAGCAAAATCCTGTTGAGCAAACGCCCGCTTTGGCTCCCGGGGCAGGATTCGAACCTGCAACGGCTGGATTCAAAGTCCAGTGTTCTACCAGTTGAACTACCCGGGACTGCCTGGCCCATTGGGGCCGCTTGGAAACGGTATCGCCGAGTCGGTCGGCCACGACATCTTTGTTGCGCCCACCCGACATTGCTCCACTGGGACCCAGCGGAGCAAGGTAATGACCGAGAAGAGTTGCGACTCAGCAGTGTCGCGACCGACCCGGCTGGCGCTAGCCTCAGCCGCTCATGGGATCGCTCATCAAGAAGCGCCGCAAGCGCATGCGTAAGAAGAAGCACCGCAAGCTCCTGAAGCGGACGCGCGTGCAACGTCGCAACAAAAAGAAGTAGCAGCAACCGTCAGCTGAGGTCCGGCGACCACCCCGCAGGGGTGGTCTTCGCGAGTACTCGGTTGGGACCCGGATACGACCCAACCACGAACCAGCTGGAGCCACTGCCCGCCAAGGTGGGTCGTTGGCCCGTCGCCTCTGCTAATTCGTCGCGCCACTGGGCCAACTCCGGCGCCACCACGAGCGCCGCCGGTTCGAGATCGTTCGGACTCTCGTTGTTGGTCGGCCCCCCGAGGGCGTCCCACGCCCGATACACCGCAGGGGTCGGGCAGGCGATGGGCGGCGTCACGAGCGTCAGTGTGAGCGGCTCATAGGCAAGGGGTTCGACGATCTCGCCCATGCCTCGCACCCTGGCCCGCCCCCCAATCAAACAGAAGGCAACATCGGCACCGATCTGAGCCGCCGCTTCGACGTCGTCGAATCCGGCCCACCGGAGCACCGCTGCGGCATCCGCCGACCCGCCGCCGAGACCCGCTTGGGATGGGATCCGTTTCGTCAGAGCCACGCCGGCGTCGCGTTCGGCCAAGCGCAGCGCCCGGGCGACGAGATTGTCATCGTCGGCAACAACGTCATCGGTACCGCCCTCGATTGTCAGGCTCGTGCCCTGAGGGTCGATCTCGAGCGTGTCAAAGAGGTCGAGGGTGACCATCTCGGCATCAATGAGATGAAGACCGTCGTCGCGAACGCCCGTGCACCTCAGCGTCAAGGTCAGTTTGGCCGGTGCCGCGACTCTGATCGTCTCGCTCATCGGTGCAATCTAGTCACCGCCGCACGTTAGGAGTGGTCGCGGTTTGCTGGTTCGCAGCGTGCAAGCCGGCCCCACGAGGGCAGATCAAGCTGCTCGGCTCGGTCGGTCGGGCGAACATCGCAGCCTTCGATGTCGTCCGACGACAGGTGGGACGACAGGCTTCTTCGCAACATCTTTCGCCGCTGACCGAATCCGGCTCGCACCAACGTCGCAAGACGCTCGAAGTCGGCATCGATCTGGGGTCGCTCGGTGCGATCGATCCGGACCAGCACTGACTCGACTCGCGGCTTGGGCAGGAAAACCTCGGCGGAAACCGATCCGACCACACTGGCGGTGCCCCAATAGGCTCGCAGCACCGACGGAATCCCGCACGCCGATGTCCCCGGCTCGGCCGCAAGACGCTCGCCAACTTCGCGTTGCACCATCACCAGCCACCGCACAAGTGACGGCTGGTCCCGAAGAAGATCGAGCACCAAAGGTGTAGCAACGTTGTACGGAAGATTGGCAATGACCGACCAATCATCGGTTCCTAGCAACGGTCCCCAATCCAGATTCAACGCATCACCGTGAACAATGGTGGCGTCATGACCGGCGACGACCTCTCGCAGCGCAGGAAGGACGTACTGGTCGATCTCGACCGCTGTCACCTTTGCTCCGGCCGCCAGCAACCCCAAGGTCAGAGAACCCAGGCCCGGGCCGATCTCGATGACACGGTCTCCCGCCTCGACACCCGCCAGCCGCACGATCTTGTCGATCGTGTTCGGGTCACACAGGAAGTTCTGCCCCAGTGCCCGGCTCGGCTGAAGGCCGTGTCGATCGAGCAACTCCCGAACATTGGTCCGGGTAAGGCGCATCGGGGGCATGACCCGACGCTAACCAGACCTCGAGCCACAGCGTCGCTCGAGGTCAGACCTCAGACTGCGGCAGCGGCCTTGCGTCCGCACGTAGGCCAGGGAGCCCATCCGCGCTGGTTCCAGAGGGCCAGAGCCAGGGCATCTTGATCGGCCGGACTCGCTGCGTTCGGTAGCACTCCGACGAGATCTGGACGCTGCGAGGTGCTCGCGACTCTGTCCCAGGCCGCAACGCTGAACTGGTAGGCGCCGCGGTAAAGACCGTTCGAGCTGACGATCGTGTAGTTGCCACCCGATTCGCACGTGCGCAGCACCGCCCATTGATTCGCTGAGGGACCCGCTGGCACCGGCAGTGTTTCACCCAGCCCCGGCCGCACTGCCTCGGTGGTCTCGTCGCTTGGCGTCGTCGGTGCCGGGCTGATTGCGGCAGTCGTCGGCACGGCAGCAGTAGTCGGTGCAGCAGTGCTCGGTGCAGTCGTTGGCGCCGCTGTCGTTGGTGAAGCTGTAGCGGGCGTAGCGATCGGGGACGTCGCGTCCGGTGCATCGGCCGTCGGAGCGTCAGCGGTGGACGAGACAGCCGCCTGGCTCGTTTCTGGTGTCGCTGACTCCGAGGTCTCCTCCGCAGCCAGATTTGCGCGTCCGACTGCCGACGACGGCACCGTTGCCAGGGTCGTGACGACCGTCGTAGCTGCGGTGGCTTGTTCGACGGTCGTGCTTATCGCGCTCGACTGAACAGCGTCTACTTGCACCGCTCCTGCGTTCTGCTGGGAAAGCAGGATTGGAACCAGTATCAGGGTGGCGACAATGGCCGCCGACACACCAAAGGGACTGACGTTCCGTCGAGGGGCAGGGGTCGACTCTTCAACCATCTCGTCTTCCGCGAGCGGAAGATCGAGTTCGTCATCGTTCACCCCGTTTGGGTGCCCAAGAGTCGAGGCAGTGAGGGGGCTGCATCGCACGGGGCGGGACGGTAGGTGCGCCACCACCCGAACGCAACCTCCTCGACGTGGTCGTTCAGTCACTCTCCGTAGAGATTCCTGCCATTCACCCACGTAGAGCTAGCCACATCCTCGACCGTGATTTTCTTCACTTTTGCGATCTCAGCCCCGACAAACGGAACAAGGGCAGGCCGGTTGGGTTGGCCTCGATGTGGCACCGGCGTGAGAAACGGGGCATCGGTTTCGACCAGCAAACGGTCGATCGGAGTGATCTCTGCTGCGGCCCGCAACTCGTCGGCCGTTTTGAAGGTGATGATGCCACTGAACGACAGGTAGGCGCCACGTTCGAGGCTCTTCTCAGCTTCCGCCGGGCCGCCGCTGAAGCAATGGAAGACTGTGCGAGCTGGCATACCGCAAGCGTCGAGGATGGCAAAGGTGTCGTCCCATGCCTCCCGTGTATGGATAACAAGCGCCAGATCATGCCGGTGAGCCAGATCGATCTGTTGTTCGAACACCTCACGCTGTTCGACGCGGGGCGAGTTGTCGTAGTGATAGTCGAGCCCGCACTCGCCAACGGCCAGCACCTTTGGCTCGGCCAGGAGCGCTTCAAGTCCATCAATTCCGGACTTAGCGTCGTGTGGGTGCACGCCAGCGGTGGCCCAAACCCCATCGTGCTTCTTGGCGATCTCGATGGCCTGCCGACTGTCGGCGACGTCACAGCCAACGGTGAGCATCTTGGTGACACCAGCGGCATTGGCGAAGGCCACCGCTTCCGCGGCGTCATCCTTCATCGTGGTGAGGTGGCAATGATTGTCGAACCACTCAGTCATCTCAACCGACCAACCATATGAATCGACCAACATCTGAACCCAGCAACATGTGACTTACCCTTCATCGCCCTGCTCCAGATCGATCTTTCGGTAAAGCGGTGTCGGCTTGTCGATCGCCCGACCGGTCTCCAACTCGCTTCGGTGCCAACCTGAAGTTGCCCCAAGAATGCCGTCGAGATCGGCGCAAGAGAACGGAAGGAACGGAGCGAACAACACGCGCACCCCATTGATGGCGCTGAGTGCCACCTGCAGGACATCCACGCCGCGCTCGGCGTCGGTCTTCATCAGACGCCATGGCTCGGTGGCATTCAGATACGTGTTCACCGCTTGGGCAGATGCCATCGCCGTGCGCAATGCGGCGCGAAGCTCGACGGCCCGGAAATGACCGGCCGACTGATCGAACGCATCGTCGATGGTGGCCAGCAGCGCGAGGTCATCGTCAGTTCGTTCCCCGGCTTGGGGGATCTGCCCGTCGCAATTCTTGTGGGTCATCGACAAGACACGATTGACCAGATTGCCCCACGTGGCCACCAGCTCCTCGTTCACTCGACGGGCGATCTCCTCCACGCTGATCTCGGTGTCAGACTGCTCTGGGAACGATGCAGCGAGGGCGTAGCGAATGGCATCCGGTTGGAAGGTGTCAAGGCCCTCCTGGATGGTGAGCCCGATGCCTCGGCTGGCCGACGCCTTGCCGCCCTTGAACGTGACGTACTGGTTGGCCGGCACGTTGGTGGGGAGGTTGAGGCCGCCATAGGCCATCAGCTGAGCAGGCCAGAACAGCGCGTGGAACGGAACGTTGTCCTTTCCAATGAAGTAGTACGACTCGGCATCGTCGTTCTTCCACCATCGCTCCCACGCATCGGGGTCACCCGAGTTCGCAGCCCATTCCTGCGAGGCCGAGAGGTAGCCAATGACGGCGTCGTACCAGACATAGATGCGCTTGCCGGGTCCGAGGTCGTCTACCGGCAGCTCGATGCCCCACTCGATGTCGCGAGTAATCGCTCGGTCGTGGAGGCCTTCTTCAACCCACCCAAGGGCCGAGTTCAGTACGTGGCTACGCCAATTCTGGCGGCTGTCGAGCCAGACCTTCAGCTGTTCTTCAAAGTCTGAGTAGCGGAAGTGAAAGTGCTCGGTGGCACGCAGCACCGGCGTCGCCCCCGACAACTTCGAGCGAGGCTCGATCAGCTCGGTCGCGTCCAGGGTTCGACCACAGTTGTCGCATTGATCGCCGCGGGCATCAGTATAGGAACAGTGCGGGCAGGTTCCCTCGACATAGCGGTCGGGAAGGAAACGCTCAACCTCTGGATCGAAGAACTGCTCGGAAACCCGCTTGTCGATATAGCCGTTCTCGAGCTGCTTGAGGAACATGTCCTGAGTGACCCTGGCGTGATTCTCCGTACCCGTCGTGGTGTAGAGGTCCCACGAGATCCCGAGTTCTGCCCACTGACGTACGAACTCGCCGTGGTACCGGTCGACAATGTCGGCCGGCGTGACTCCTTCGGCATCGGCCCGCACCGTGATGGGCGTGCCATGAACGTCAGAGCCACTCACCATCAACACGTCGTTACCCACAAGCCGCTGGAAACGGGCGAAGACGTCAGCCGGCAGATAGGCGCCGGCAAGGTGCCCGAGATGCCTCGAGCCTGACGCGTAGGGCCAGGCGACGGCCACCAGAATGGGAGTGCTCATAGCTGAGCAGGGTACTCAGACCACCTGACGCAACGACCGCTGCTCCTCGAACTCAACAGGATCGGTCTCGGGCTCATTCTCGGACCCCGATTCGATGGCTCGGTTGTCGCGCACGGACTCCAACTTCGACAGTTGTTTCTCGAACTGACGAGTGCGAGGGCCGACGAGATCGTCGAACCCCTTCTGGGCCGACTGAAGGCCGCGACCCACCTTGTCGACCGAGTCACCGAACTTCTGCCACTGGTCCCGCAGTCCGCCAATGGTCGACAGAATTTCGTCGCTTCGTCGCTCGACCAAGAAGTTGTCGACCGCCTGTCGAATGACGGCAAGAACGGCGAAGAGGCTGGTGGGAGAACACAGCACGACCTTCTGGGCCAGAGCCATGTCGATCAGGCCAGGGTCGTGCTCGTGAAGAAAACCGTACACACTCTCGTTGGGGATAAAGAGCAGCAGATAGTCGACGGTGGTTTCCGGATTGATGTAGGCCCGGTCGGCCAATTCCTTCACACGACTGCGAACATCGCGCTTGAACGCCTTGTGGTACTGCTCACGGTCGGCATCGTTGTCGTGTTCGAGCCACCGGAGGTAGTTATCGATCGGGAACTTCACGTCCATGTGGACGACGTGACCCTTCGGCAGATTGAACGTGTAGTCGGGTACACCGCGACCTGCCACCTGTGTCTGTTTGGTGTAGTTGACGCCGTCGACGAAGCCCGCCATTCGCAGAACATCCTCGGCCATCCGCTCACCCCACTGGCCGCGCGACTTGGGCGAGGCCAGTGCGTCGCGAAGCGACGTGGTGGTGCTGGCGAGTTGGTTGGTGACCGCAACTGCCTGCTCGAGCCCGGCGCTGAGACGACCATTCTGTTCGGCTCGTTCCTGCTGAAGCGTCGTGACCAGGTCGCCAACTCGGCGGAGCTCACCCTGCACGTTTTCGACCTGTTGTGACATGGCCGAACGTTCGCGATCGATCACCTGAACCCCCGCTTGCATTTGGTCGCCCAGTTTCGACGACGCAACCGACAACGCGGTATCGAGGGCTGCCTGCATGCTGGCGCCCCGCTCTTGACGTACCGCGTCGAGTGCGGCGGCAACGACGGCATCGCGCTCGGCGGCCGTTTGGCCAGCGACGTCGGCACGAGCCCGTTGGGCCACCAGGACGCCGAGACCGGTGCCGATCAGCAACGTGACAAGGACGGCGAAGGAAAGCAATAAATACACCATGGGTGACACTATGGACACCCCCTGTGACAGTCGCCGGTCTGCCCCAACTTGCAGAGCCAACGGCGTCGCGCCCAGAGACCCCAGTCAATTCAGACCAACCAGACCAATTCAGAGCAATTCAGACCAACAGCGCAGGATGGCTTCGGCACTGGCATCGATATCGGCGTTGGTCGTCTGAGCCCCGCTCACGCTCAGACGCATGGCTGTCTGCCCCTGCCAGATCGTGCCACCGGCCCAACAGGTGCCCTCAGCCTGCACTGCGGCGATCACGGCGTTGGTTGTCTGCGCATCACCAAACGAGACCAACGCCTGGTTCAACACCACGTCATGCAGCACCTTCGCTCCCCCGGTGGCCAACGCAGCCGACAAGCGCGAGGCCTGGGCACAGCATTGCTCGACAAGGTCGGCGAGCCCTGAACGGCCCATCGATCGAAGCGCCGCCCACACAGGCACAGCCCGCGCTCGTTGTGACATCTGGAGGCCCAGCTGCATCGGCGCACGATCCGAGGAAGAAGGTAGATAGGCTCTATCCGCCCTCATCGACCGGGCCAAGGCGTCGCCGTCCGCCACGATGGCCACGGCGTTGTCGTACGGCACGTTGAGCCACTTATGCGCATCGGTCGCCCACGAGTCGGCAGCCTCCATGCCGGTGACGAGCGAAGCCCGCTCGGGGGCCGCAGCCGCCCACAATCCGAAGGCACCGTCGACATGCACCCATGCACCCTGGGACTGGACCTGACGCACAACCTGGGAGAACGGATCGGAGTGGCCGGTGTTCACGTTGCCAGCCTGGAGAGAGACAATTGTGGGGCCAACGATCGCGGGCATTGCGTCTGCTCGTAGCCTCCCCTGATCGTCGGCGGGCAGCAGCACCATCCGGTCGCGACCCAAACCAGCGAGGGCCACCGCTTTCTTCATCGATCCATGTGTCTCTTCGCTGGCCACCACCGTGATGGCCGGAGCACCGACCAGTCCATTGGCCGGGACATCCCAGCCAACGCGTCGCAACACTTCGTCGCGGGCCGTGATCATGGCGATCAGATTGGCCTCGCTGGCCCCGCCGCAGAACGTGGCTGTTGCCTCGGCGGGAAGTCCGAGCGCGGCGAGCACCCAGCTCGCCGCCACCCGGTCGATCGCCGCCGCTGCCGGCGACATCACAGGCAATGCAGCGTTCTGATCCCACGCCGTAGCCAGGACCGCCGCAGCCATGGCCGCCGGTTGCGCTCCTCCGGTCACGAAGCCGAAATAGCGGGGCCCATTGCTGGCAACCGTTGCTGGCGATCCAATGCGGTCAAGCAGATCGATAGCGGCAGCAGCCTCGAGCGGCCCATCGGGAAACGGCTCGTCGAAGGCGTGCAGGCAAGCGAGGGCATCGGCAGTCGGGGCAACCGATCGATCGTCCTGAGTCGAGAGGTAGGTGGCGGCGCGTTGGGCAGCGTCCTGAAGTAGGTCGGCGGTAGCACTCATCTGTCCATCGTTGCCGATATCGGAGGTAGATCGTGGCCCGGACTGGACGAAAAGACCGCGGCCCAACTACACCGACCCCATGACTGACCTGTTCTCGATCGAAGGCAAGACCGCTGTCGTGACGGGAGGCTCGCGTGGCATCGGCAAGATGATTGCTACTGGCTACGTCAAAGCGGGGGCCAAGGTGTTCATCTCGTCCCGCAAGGTCGATGCCTGCACCGAGACCGCAGCCGAACTTTCTGAGTTCGGCCAGTGCATCTCGATTCCCGCCGACCTCTCGGACCCGGCAGAGGCCGACCGGCTGGCCGCCGAAGTGATGGCCCAGAGCGATCAGGTCGACATTCTGGTCAACAACGCTGGTGCCACCTGGGGTGTGCCGATGGACGAGTTCGGCGAAGACGCCTGGGAGAAAGTGCTTTCGGTCAACGTCAAAGGTGTCTTCCACCTCACCAAGGCCCTTCGACCGGCGCTGCTTACTGCCGGATCGGCCGAGGCCCCAGCATCAGTCATCAACATCGGCTCGATCGACGGACTACGGGTACCAACGCTCGAGACCTACTCGTACTCGGCATCGAAAGCGGCCGTGCACATGCTCACACGGCACCTGGCCAAGGTGTTCGCTCCCGATATTCGGGTAAATGCCATCGCCCCGGGGCCGTTTTACTCGAAGATGATGGCGTACACACTCGACAACTACGGCGACGCCATCGCCAAGGCCTGCCCAATGAAACGACTCGGGCAAGAAGACGACATGGCAGGCACCGCCATCTTCTTGGCTTCGCGGGCCAGCGCGTACATCACCGGCGCCATCTTGCCGGTCGACGGTGGCATCGCCAGCCTGTCCGAATAACGAGCAAAGCTCCGCGCCGGCCGTCTGCCGCTTCCCGACTTACAAAGCTGCCGTGTGAAAACCCCGTTCACCAGATCACTTCCGTTCTACCTGGGCGGATTCATGGGTCCGTTCGGCACCGTGGTTATCTTGCCAATGTTCCCTGAACTCCGATCGGAGTTCGGTGCCAGCACCGAGGCCGTCAGCTGGGGGCTCACGGCGTACACCTTGCCCATGGCGGCCCTGCTTCTGGTGTCTGGCACTATCGGCGAACGGTACGGCCGCGGCCGTGTTCTGCGGATCACCCTGCTCTTCTACACAGGTGCTTCGATCTTCACCGCAATGGCCCCCACGCTGCTGCTGTTCGTTCTCGGCCGAGCCATGCAGGGCGCGGGGAACGCCTTCTTCACGCCGCTGCTGTTGGCCGGCCTAACCGACTTAACCGCACCCGATCAGATCGGGCGTCGGGTCGGGGTCTACTCCAGCTTCCAGGCTGCCGGAGGTGCCGTAGCGCCATTGGTCGGAGGAATCGCTGGAGATCTCCAGTGGCGAGCAGCCTTTTGGGGAACCGCTGCGCTCGCCTTCCTCATGGCTGTGATGATTCCCGTAGAACAGCGCCCATCGAGAACCGCGGCGTCTGCCGCCTCGTTGCGACTCCTCGTTGACCGCAGGGTCCTGTTGATTGGACTCGCCGCCCTCTTCGCCTCAGCTGGCCCGTACACCGCCAATGTGCTCGTCGGACTTAAGGCCCGGGATCTGCTTGGGCTATCAGCAACCGAGGCCGGCCTGCTGATTCTGTTCGGCAGTAGTGCCGGACTGTTCATGGCTCCCGTCTGGGGATCACTCGTCGACCGAGTCGGCGGTCGGGTGATGTCGATCACCGCCACCCTCGCCACCGGTCTAGCCCTCGTTTTTGTTGGTTTCGCTCCGGGCACGGCAACCACCGGCGCTACCTGGTTCCTCGCCGGCGGACTCATCGTCGGCCTCGTCGTCGCCCTCCAGAGCCTTGCCGCCCTCGCAATCCCCACCAATCGAGGAGGCGCTCTTTCCGCCACAATGTCCTTCCGCTTCTTTGGCCATGCCGTGGGACCCTTGCTCTGGATCCCGGTCTTCGAAATGAATGCAACGCTCGCATTCGTCGGAGCCGCTTCCTTCGCGCTCGTCACCGCGTCCATGTTGTGGCTCGCGACTACGAGGCACAACGCAACCCCAACCGAGCCTCTCACGAGCTAGGGATTCCCCCGATTCAGCTCTCCTGACCCACTCCTAGGTTGTCTCCTACACGGCAACCGAACACCAGGAATAACAAAGGAGGCAGCCGACAGGAACAAGCGGAGGGAACCAGGTCACGGCGGGAAGGTCGGCCGAGGTGGAGGCAGCGGAACGGGTTGGAGGGACCCGGCGGACCGTTGTCGCCACCTCGGCCTTTGCCATTTTCGCCCAGCCTCCCTCTACTACCCCGCCTTACTTGTCCTGGCTGTCTTCGCTGACCTACGTGTCCTTAGCCGACCTACGTGTCTTACACGGGTCGTCTATGAGCGGTTGCGCAAGATTGCGAGAGCATCATCGGCATGAGAGTCCATGCTCAACTCGCTCGTGATCACGCCCAGCACGGAGCGATCAGTGTCGATCACGAAGGTGGCACGCTTTGTTGGCAGCGGGCCGGGACGCTTCACACCGAATTGTTTGGCGACGGTCTTGTCCGAGTCGCTCAAGAGCGGAAACCCGAGTTCGTTCTGGTCATCAAATTGCTTCTGCCGATCAGACCGATCGGAACTGATTCCCACGATCGTGGCTCCGAGTTCTGCGAACTCGGCTTTCAGATCACGAAAATGCTTCGACTCGATCGTTCAACCAGGCGTCATCGCTTTGATGTAGAAGTACAAAACCAGCGGCCCGCTTTCGAGCAGCTGGCCAAGAGTGACCGAGCTTCCGAACTGGTCGACGACCTCAAAGTCGCCGACGGTGTCTCCAACCAACATGCCGGCAATTTAGCCCTCTTGCCGACTTCTCGCCGTCGGTCTGCCACGCTTGGGCCTTTTGGGGTTCCCCAGACGGGTTTGGGGGGTTCCCCCAGCAGACCCAGTGGCGAAGAGCTGGCTCAATCAGATGTATGAGCACAGCAACCGCGAGCGCAACAACTTCTCTTGGCGATTTGGCCGGGTCGGCAAAGCCCGACCGTAACCGCGCCGTCGATCTCTACCGGGCGGTCGCTATGGCGGCTGTGGCCTTCGGCCACTGGATGGCCATCGCCATCTCCGCCGATGCGGACGGCAACATCGTCGGCGGCAACGCCCTCGAACAAGACCCGTCGATGTCGTGGGTTTCGTGGTTGCTGCAGGTGATGCCGCTGTTCTTCGTTGTCGGCGGCTTCTCGTCAGCCATATCGCTTGATGCCCACAACAAGGCTGATGGCGCTCGCCCGCAAGATTGGGTCGTGGCCCGCCTGCGGCGAATGTTGGCACCAGCGGTTGTGCTGGCCGGGACCTGGGTTGCTCTATTCGCCGGCGGGTTCCTCACCGGCACGAGCGTCATCGTCTCAGCTGGTGCCCTCGCCGCAGCTATCCCGCTCTGGTTCTTGTCGAACTACACCATCGACACCGCCATCGCTCCCTATGTCCTCCCCCGCTTCCGGGCCAACCCTGCCCGGTTCGCCGTCGGCGGACTCGGCCTGTTCGGGTTCCTCGAGATGCTGCGGTTCGCCGAGGTGCCGGTCATTCCTCACCTCAACTGGGTGCTGGGTTGGCTCTTGTTCCAGGTCGCAGGGTTCGCTTGGCGCGACGGCCTGCTGCCGACTGGACGCCCGCTCGCAGCCCTCGCCGGTGCGCTCTGGATCGCGGCGCTCGCCGCCGTCACCGTCGGCCCCTATCCCCTGTCGATGGTGAACTTTCCCAACCTCGTCCACTCACCTACCCACCCTCCGACGCTGGCCCTGCTGTTGTTCGGGGCCGCCTACAGCGCCACCGCCATCTTCTTTGCGCCCGCTATCTCGTCGTTCCTGGCCACCAACGTGAAAGCTTGGGCCGCTGTCGTCGCTGCCAACTCGTTCGCTGTCTCGGTGTATCTCTGGCACATGACGGCCGCCGTTGCCGCCAGCGCCGTGTTCTACGCCCTCGGAGCGCTACCAACTGCAGCCGTCGGCACAACCGACTGGTGGATCCAGAAGGTTCCCCTCCTGAGCCTCTCACTGGTCTTCCTCGTTGCCATTGTCGCCGTGGTCTCTCGCTTTGAACGCAAGGCGCTGTTGGCCCCGAGAGTCGACTGGAACGGCGGCCAGATCTCGATGCTTGCCTGCGCTGCAATTGTGTCTGCATCGATCAAACTTTGGGCCGGCGGCGATGTAGCAAGCGCCATCGTCGGAAGCTCGTCACTACTGGTCATCTGGTTCTGGAAGCTCAGGGCCCCTAGTTCTTAGGACCCAGAAAATCGTGCGAAACCTATCAATTTGCATGGGACACAGGCCGATAGGACCACTGTGCCAGCGAGTTCCCGCCGCTCCCGCACGCCGCCAAGGCGACCAGCCAATCAACGTTTGACCACCGGTCAGCGTTGGTTCGCAGCCTTTGTGGCCGTGCTCTCCTCGATCTCCTCGGTCGCGGGCCCCGTGTGGGGCTCGGTGTTCGTCGAGAACAGCATGGAGGGCGCATCCAACGAACTTGGAGCAGGCCAGGAGCTTCTGGACTATGCCACCGGCACCCACCTGACGGTCACGGGTGAAGCGGACTGGACCGCTGGTGTCCACAACCTCACCGCCGCCGGCACCGCTACCGGTGGCAACCTCCAGCTCGATCATCGAGGCGATGTGCGGCCCACAGCATTGCCTGCCTGGTGGGACTCCACCTGGGGCGTGCGCCGTTGCATCACCGTCACCAACGGCGGCGCGGCCGAGACCGACTATCCGGTCTTGATCACACTCGATACCACAGCCACAGTCGCTGCTGGCGACATGCTGGTCGGTGGAGCCGACGTCCGGGTGATCGACTCCGCCACCGGCCTCGAATTGCCAATGTGGGTCGTTGACGACGACGTGCCAAGCACCGCTTCGGCGATCTGGGTACAGCTGGCCGACATGCCGGTTGGCGCCTCTGAGGTTTGCCTTTATTCCGGCAACACCGCGGCCACAACTGTTTCGGACGAGAGTGCCATCGTGTTCACCAACAACCCAAACGGGCTTCTTCACTACCACACGCTCACGCCCAGCTGGTCGGGCACGCTGTCGGTTGTCAGCTACACGGCCAACAACGCGATCACCGCCGGCAACGAGACCGCCGGCTTCGTCACCAAGACGGCTGCGAACGCAGGTGATGTCGTTACTTTCACCCTCGGCATCGACCGCAACACCTTTGTCACCGCCGAAGGCCCGATCAGCGGTGCGGGTGCTGCAAACCCCACCGACGCTCTCATGCCCGAAAGTTTTGCCGCCACCTCCTTCGTATTTGCCAACAACAACAACGTACAGACCATCTGGATCCGGGCTCCGTTCGGCGCACCGGTCACATTGGAATTCGAGTCCGGTGGGGCGGTCATAAGCACGAAAAGAGTCGGCGCCACAGGTGCCCCGGCTACCACGCAGACCATCAACCCCACCGATGGAGTCGTTGGGGTCACGGCTGACGCCGGCGCTAACCAAGGTGTCATGGTGAGGGCCATCGTGGGCGGCCAGTTCTTGGCAGCCCACGAGGGCGAGCCACCGAACAAGAAGGGCAACACCGACGCCATTGTCGGCGTTCCCTGGCTCAGCGAGGCCGTCTACGGCGTCCGCACCAGCTTTCTCCAGGTCGTTGCCGGACAAACATCTGCGGAGTTCACCGCCCTCGGGTCCGACGGCACGAACATCACGAGCATCGTCAACCCGACCGCGATGGTCACAACCAGCCTCAACGTCGCCGGCGACCGTCTGGGCAATGGCCCGGCCATACGAGTCACGTCCAATGGCCCAGCGATTGCGGCGGCGCAGTCCGCGGACGGTAACGGCAATGAGACGACCGCTTTCCTCCCCTACAGTCTGCTGGACAGAGAGTATTACCTGCCCATCGACGCCAGCTATGTCGCCATCGCATGCCCGGTCGTCGGCCAACTCATCACCGTGACACCGCCTGGTGGCGCCTCATCCAACCTGCCGTGCGTTACGAGTCTGGGCGCTCCCGCCGGTGCACCGGGCAAGGCCTACATCGGGACACAGGCAGCGGGCACTCGATTCGCATCGACCGATCGCTTCTACTTGATGATGGAAAAGACGGCGACGGGGTCGAACGAGATCAACGTGTTCGGTGCCAACGCCGCTCGTCCTCAGATTGTCGCAGGCCCCACGCTCTCCCTAGGCCCTCTGCAAGGCCTGTTCCGGCCAGCGGGCACATGGACCAGCCCTGTCTACGACACTGGGTCATCCAGCGTGTTCGGTTTGCTCGAAATGCTCAGCAACACTCGGCCCGGCACGACGGCGACCGTGCAGTTCGCGTCTGGCACCACTGCTGCCGCGGCAGCGGTGGCAACGTCCGTCGGCCCCGACGGCACCTCCGCCACCGGCTATTCAATCGGTGCCGAGGCGATTGCAGGTCTGCATGACTTCGACCAGTTCGTGCGCCTCGTCGTCTCTCTTAGGACCACGGACCCGCTGGTCTCGCCCACCATAACGAGTGTTGATATCTCGAGTGATCTCAGCGAGCTGGCAACGGCGAATCACACACAGACGGTGATCGCCATCGACGCCTCACCCGGGCCCACCAGCCACCTGATCTCTCGTATCCACGCCACCGGTACCCAAACCTACGACGTTGAGTTTCAGTACCAGGCCGGCAGCAACCTCGCCTCGGCAAATCTCGTGACCATCCGGACCGATCATCCCGCTGACCACGTGCGGGCAGTGGCCGGCTCGATTGTCCAGGGGCAAACTCTCGCACCCTTCACCATCGCACCAGGCCAGAGCTTCTCGCTGTTTCTCGACGAAGACATCGCGGCTGGCCAGACGGTCACCCTCGATGTCATGATCAGCGCCCGTGAAACCAGCGGCGTACTGGTGCAGCACGACCTCAGGTTCGAGCTGGCAGCGCCGTAGTCAACCGCCTGCCTCGCTGCCAACGCGAGCTGCTGTGCCACAATCCAGCTATGGCATGTGTTGGTCTCCTCCACCCTGGCGCGATGGGTTCCTCAATCGGCGCGGCTTTAGTCACGGCCGGTCATGAAACCCTGTGGTGTCCGGAAGGACGCAGCCAACAATCGACCGACCGAGCAACCGAAGCCGGGCTTACCGGTGTCAGCTTTGACGAGCTCTGCTCACGGGCCGACATCATCATGTCGGTGTGCCCTCCCAGCGAAGCCGCGACGGTCGCACTGTCGGTGGTCGATGCCGGGTTCCCAGGAGGGTTCGTTGACGGCAACGCCATCTCCTCGGAACGAACAGTTCAGATCGCAGCTCGCTTCAAACCAGACCAGTTCATCGACGGGGGCATCGTCGGACCCCCCGCGACCGTTCCGGGCAACACTCGCCTGTATCTCTCGGGCGAGGGGGCAACCGAGGTCGCCCAACTCTTTGACGGATCACTGGTCGATGCTCGTCCGATCGACGGCGGGATCGGAGCCGCCAGCCACCTGAAAATGTGTTACGCCGCTTGGACCAAAGGTTCATCGGCGCTGCTGTTGGCCGTGCGGGCCGCAGCGGAAGCAGGCGGTGTTACCGACTCGCTCTTGGCCGAGTGGGATATCTCGCTTCCCGGCACCGTCGAGCGTTCGAGTAGGACGGCTGGCGCGACGGCACCGAAAGGCTGGCGCTTCGCTGGCGAAATGGAAGAAATCGCCGACACTCTCGACCGCGCCGGGTTGCCCGATGGGTTCTTCCGATCGGCGGCCGATCTCTACCAACGGCTCGAACCGTTCAAGGATCAATTAGAGCCGGCCGTCACCATCGATCAGGTCGTCAGCCAGCTCCTTGGGCCGGCCTGAGGCTCGCGGCCTGAGGCTCGCGGCCTGAGGCTCGCGGCCTGAGGCTCACCGCCTGACGGTCACCGCCTGACGGTCACCGCCTGAAGACGCTGACCGTCTCGACGTGTGAGGTCTGTCCGAACAAATCAACGACGGTGACTCGATCGAGGGCGTAGCCACGGTCGACAATCAACCGTGCGTCTCGTGCCAACGATGCGGGGTCGCAGCTGACGAGGACGATGGTGCTGGCTTCGGTGGCTGTCACGACCCCGACTCCAGCGGCCTCCAAGCCACGCCGAGCCGGGTCGGCGATGACGCCCGCCGCTTTCGTCGGTGTCCACCGCTCGACTCGTGATCGCACGATCTCGGTGCCTTTCGGAAGGTTCTCGGCCGCGTCGAGGATCGATGAGCGGCTGCTCTCGATAGCCGTCAGTGGTCGGCCCTCGGCCACGATCGCTCCAAACAACCCGACGCCGCAATAGGCATCCACCAGCGGGCCATCCACGTCGGCCAAAGCGTCGGCTGCAAGTTGCAAGAGTGCCTCGGCTCCATCCGGTCGGCATTGGAAGAACGAGTCGGCCGAGATGCGGAACCGGTGGCCGCCAACGATCTCGTGAATGTGAGCCGTCCGTCCGGCTTTGAGATCATCGCGGCCGATAATCTGTGTGCCGATCGGCACCGCCGACCCTTCAGCGTTGGGGCCAACAACGGCCAACCGGTCGCCAGTCCGGGCACCAACCTTGATCGTCACGTCAGCGGCATCAGGAAAGCGCCCGTCGACCAAGATCTCCTCGACCAACGGGTGGGCGACCGCGCACGTCTCGGGACGAACCACATCATGCGAACGGCCCTTGCGGTAACCGGCAAGCCCGTTCGACACCGCTACCCGCACGGTTGTGCGGTAGTCGGTGCCGGGCAGCATCGGACCTTGGCGGATATCGATGCCGTCCAACTTGCCCAGCCGCCGCAGGGCGTCGGCCACGATGTCGAGCCGCATCGTCGACTGTGCTTCGCCGTTGGCATGCTGCCAGTCGCACCCACCACAGCCGTCAGCCACGTGTTTGCACGACGGCTCGACCCGCGAGGGCGAGGCATCGAGCACTTGCGACAGCTCGGCGTCGAGAAACCCCTTCTTGTCAGCACGTACTGAAGCCAGGACTCGCTCGCCCGGAAGAGCACCACGGACAAAAACCACCCGACCATCAGGTCCCGGGCCCAGTGCAGCACCGCCTTTGGCGACTCGGTCAAGGGTCACCTCAACGATCTCAGCCACCATGTTGCCTCTGGGGATTCACCTGGCGAAGGGTGGCACAGTCGCTCGACACGGGCACGATGGCAGCATGACAGAAGCCCCTGCCATCCTCATCGCTCCCTCGGTGCTGCCCGCCGACTTCGCCCGCTTGGGCGATGAATGCGAGGACCTCGAAGCCGCTGGCGTCGATCGCATCCAGTGGGACGTGATGGACGGACGATTCGTGCCAAACCTGACCTTCGGCGCCGACGTCATTGCCGCTTGCCGTTCGACAACGTCGTTGCCGTTCGAAGCTCACCTCATGATCGAGGAGCCCGACCATCTGATTCCTGAGTTTGTTCGGGCTGGCTGCGAAATCATCATTGTCCATATCGAGACCTGCGTTCACTTGCACCGCACGTTGGCGACGATCCGGGAATTGGGTGCCTCGCCAGCAGTCGCGCTGAACCCGCACACACCCATCGAGGTGATCGCCAACGTTCTCGATCTGCTCGACATGGTGCTGGTAATGACGGTGAACCCCGGATTCGGCGGCCAGTCGTACATCGACACAATGGAACCCAAGATTCATGCCACCCGATCCTTGCTCGACACGGCCGATCATTGGATCGATCTCGAGGTCGACGGCGGGATCAGTGCCTCTACGGTGAGCGGCGCTGCAGGCGCCGGAGCAAATGTCCTGATCTCCGGATCGGCCATGTTCAAACACCCAGAGGGCAAGGCCGCTGCTGTCACCGAGCTACGTCAGCTGGCAGCGAAGGCATGGGAAGCCAGGCAGACCGCATAGCCGGTTAAGCAGAGGGAATAGCCGGTTAAGCAGGCGGCTAGGCAAGACGGACCGGCTGGCCGGTTTGTCTTGCGGGTCAGTCGATCTCGCCGGCCTTCTTGATGACCTTGTCGAACAGGCCATAGTCGCGGGCTTCTTCAGCGCTGAACCACTTGTCGCGGTCGGAATCGGCGATGACTGTTTCGACATCCTGACCCGAGTGCTCGGCGATGAGTTCTGCCATCTGACGCTTGATCTTGATCAGGTTTTCGGCCTGGATAGCTATGTCCGAAGCTTGACCCTGCACACCAGCGCTGGGCTGGTGCATCAGGATACGGGCGTGCGGCAGGGCGTAACGCTTCCCTGGCGCACCGGCGGTAAGCAGGAACTGACCCATTGAGGCACCGAGTCCAAGGCACACCGTCGCCACATCGGGCTTCACGAACTGCATCGTGTCGTAGATGGCCATGCCAGCAGTGACCGAACCACCCGGCGAGTTGATGTAGAGCCAAATGTCCTTGTCCGGATCCTGTCCGGCAAGGTAAAGCATCTGAGCGGCGATGCTGTTGGCGATGTCGTCGTCTACCTGTTGGCCGAGGAAGACAATGCGCTCCCTGAGCAGCTGCTGATAAATGTCGAAACCGAATCCCGAGGTAGGCACCTCGGCGCTTGCGAGACCAGGAATGGGCATGTCTGCAGCGTACCGGCCCCGGTCCCACACGACGGCCACCCGATCTGACCTGCTTGAGCTTTGTGACCGGCACCCACTTCGGATCGCCAGATCACCAAGACCATGAGCCAGGCCATGAGTTTGAAGCGTGCGGACGGGGGGATTCGAACCCCCACACCTGTAAAGGCGCCAGGACCTAAACCTGGTGCGTCTGCCAGTTCCGCCACGTCCGCTGGAACCATCGGGCGTCGAGCGCCCGTTGGTTCCCACAGAATACTTCGGAATCAGGCCGCTGGGTCACCAGTCACTGTCGCTGGGCCGTACGAATCTCTGCTACACCACCGATCATGCCTGCATACCTGATCGTGAACTACAACATCGACGACGCTGACGCGTACAAGGAGTACCAAAAGGGAGCCGCACCCGCTCTCGGTATTGGATCGAAATCGAAGCTCCTGGTGCTTGAACACCACTCTGACGTCGTCGAAGGCGACACCGCTGGTTCGAACACCGTGGTGCTGGAGTTCGAGTCGCGGGAAGAGGCCAAGGCCATCTACGATTCTGGCGACTACCAGGCCGTGCTACCGACGCGTCTGAACGCTACGTCGAGCCACTTCGCCGTGATCGTCGACGGATTCACAATGCCTAGCTAGAGAGAAATGCCCAGCTAGAGAGGAATGCCCAGCTAGAGAGAAATGCCTAGCTGAGACAACCGTCAGGCTGACGGGAACTGGGCGAGCAGAGCGGCCAGGGCCCGGGCCCGGTGGCTCAGCTCGCCTTTCTCGTCCAAAGACATCTCGGCGAACGTGCGCCCGTCTGCCTCAAGCGGGGCGAAGACGGGGTCGTAGCCGAACCCTCGCTCGCCCCGACGCTCGGGCGTAATCATTCCGTCGACCGACCCGTTGGCAATGAGTTCCCGCCCATCAGGCCAGACAATGGCCACGACGGTACGAAACTGGGCGCCACGATCGGCAGCGTTCTCGAGTTCGGTCAAAAGTTTGTCGACGTTGTCGTCGTAGGTGGCGTTTTCGCCTGCGTAGCGAGCTGTCCGAACTCCCGGGCCGCCGCCAAGAGCGTTCACGAACAGCCCAGTGTCGTCCGACAGTGCCGGTGCACTACTCGCCAGCGCTATCTCCGTCGCCTTCTTACGCGCGTTGCCTACGAGCGTCGGTTGATCCTCGACGGTCTCGGGAACCGTCGACGGACGCGGAACCACCTCGAAACGACCATCCAAAAGGCGCACCAACTCGGCCACCTTGTCGGGATTTCCGGTTGCTAGCACCAGCCGTTCGAGACGAGCCGGATCCGCGTCAACCATGGAACTCAGTCGCGAGATGGTCGAACGGCTGGCGGGGTGGCGAGCACCTGCTTCTGCTGTTCGACGATCTGAGCTATGCCGCCTTCGGCAAGACCCAGCAACGTGTCCAGCTCATCGCGAGAGAACGCTGCGCCTTCGGCTGTGCCCTGGACCTCGATGAACTGGCCGCTTCCGGTCATCACGACATTCATGTCGGTCTCGGCCTTCACATCTTCGACGTAGGGAAGATCAAGCCTGCACTCACCATCGATGACGCCGACGCTGATAGCGCCGCAGAAGTCGGTGAGGGGATGCGTCGGCAGACCGAGCCGAGTGATGGCGTCATGCAGAGCCACATAGCCACCACAGATGGATGCGGTGCGCGTACCACCGTCGGCTTGGAGCACATCGCAGTCGACATCGATGGAGACCTCGCCCAACAGCTCCATGTCGCACACTGCCCGCAGACTGCGTCCGATCAGTCGCTGAATCTCTTGGTCCCGACCCGAGGTACGGCGACGAATCCGCTCGGGGCTCGAGCCAGGCAGCATGTTGTACTCCGCCGTTACCCAGCCCTTGCCGCTGCCCTTCATCCAACGCGGCACGCCGTCATCGATCGATGCGGTGCAGAGCACGTGAGTGCGCCCAAACTTCACCAGCACCGATCCGTCGGCCATATCGGTGAAGTCTCGCTCGAAGCTCATCGGTCGGAGTTCGTTTACTGCTCTGCCATCAGGTCGCATGTGGTTCCCATCGTTCTGCGTCTACAAGTTCTGGTCCGAGGAGTCTGCTGCCCAGCACGGTAAATGCGCGCACATCACCTGAAGAAATGAAGCGCTGCGTTCCAACTCGTGTCGGATCAGGATGCGCCAGTCCATGACTCGCCAGTTCTGCCGATAGGGCAAAGGCCGTCTCATCCGCCGAGGAGACCAGCACCACGTCGGGCCCCATCACTTGCCCAATGGTGCGAGCCAGATAGGGGTAGTGGGTGCAGCCCAACAACAAGGTGTCGACGTCGGCTTCGAGCACCGGAGCCAGCATTCGCTCGGCCAAGATCCGCACCTGGTTCCCTCCGGTATTGCCCCGTTCGACGAACTCAACAAACCCGGGACAGGCACACGAGACAACCGTGACCGACGCATCAATCTTGCCGAACGCGGTGTCGTAGGCACCGGTGGCCATGGTGCCGACCGTGCCAAT
>JBLINY010000042.1:0-33397 GCA_047638695.1 Acidimicrobiales bacterium
GGCCTAGCGGGGCCACCAGCCGCTCAGTCTTCGACTCTCCAGCTCAGTCTTCGACTCTCCAGCTCAGCCTTCGACTCTCCAGCTCAGCCTTCGACTCTCCAGCTCAGCCTTCGACTCTCCAGCTCAGCCTTCGACTCTCCAGCTCAGCCTTCGACTCTCCAGCTCAGTCTTCGACTCTCCAGCTCAGTCTTCGACTGTGTCTTCTGTTTCGTCTTCGCGGCGGGAGCTGTTGGCGGCTCGGAAAGCGCTCGAGACCTGGTTGATCCCCGCTCGACCCATCACACGTAGATTTCGTTCGAAGCCGAGGGCGCCAGCCAGCATCAAGGCGAACCCGCCAAAGGCCAGCAAGAAGTGCACCTGAAGAAGCGCAAGCATCATGACGAGCCCAACAACAAAGGCCGCAATCGGCAGGCGGAGAGAACCAAGCGCATGGCGATACACGGTGGTCTCGCTCACCTCGCGAGCGAGTCGAGGATCGGATTGGTGGAGGTTTCGCTCAATCTCAGCGAGAATCTTCTGCTCGTTCTCAGACAGCGGCATCGCTACTCGGTCCTCGATCTGCCCTTCGTGAGCCCATGCGCTCACGATCCCACCAGTTTCGCGCATCAATCGGCTCGAGACAACGCGCGTTGGATATCAACCTTCCCAAGCCTACGCCGAGACGTCAGGACCCCACGGTCCTTGTCCGGTCTCCTTCGTGCGCATTCCCTCGCTATCAACCAGAACAGCGGGTCCAATGGCGTTGCGACCGAACCGCTCCCGAATCTCATCGACCGCAGCATCAGCAGCAGCGTCAGACGCATCCAGACCTGCCGGGGTCGGATCACCGCGATCAGGCCCTCGCTGACTTGCCAGCAGGTCGTCGAACGTCAGCTGATCGACCGCTTCGGCCGCCAGGGAAGAAACAGCGACTCCGAGCAACCGAACCCCCTGAGCAATGTCGATTGCGTCGAGCAGACCCATGGCTGTTTGGCGGATCCTCGCTCCCACATCGGTGGCGCTGCCGAGCGTTTGTGACCGGCTGATCGTCTGGAAGGACGGATAACGCAGCTTGATCGACACCGTGCGGCCCTTCAGCTCGGCCGACCGGAGCCGGGCCGCAACCGAATCGGACATACGGACAATCTCACGCTCGAGCTCTTGCCGATCAGCCACATCGGTGCGAAAGGTCTCTTCGTGGCTAATCGACTTGGTCACCCGATTGGGCTCAACCGGTCGATCGTCTCGAGCGTTCGCCACGTTGTGAAGATGCCGACCGTTCGCCTCGCCCAACGTGGCGATCAAGGTCTCGAGCGGGAGGTCAGCCATTTCGCCGACCGTCGAGATTCCCAAACGCGCCAATTTGTCCCCGGCTTTGGGCCCCACACCCCACATGGCCCGGACGGGAAGCGGCCGAAGAAAGTCGCGCTCCTCGCCCGCCGGTACCTCTTTCACCCCAAGGCCAGCCTCGATGCGTTTGCCATTCACCCGCGGCTTCGCCTCTTCAGTGGCCAGTTTTGCCACCAGCTTGCTGGTTGCAACGCCCACCGAACAATGCAACCGCTGCGACTCCCAGATTCGGTGTCTGATCTCTCGTGCGATCTCAACCGGAGAACCGAGCAACCTGACCGCACCGGTGACATCCAGGAACGCTTCATCGAGGGACAGCGGCTCGACCAGCGGCGTGATATCTCCGAAGATCTCCATCACCCTCTTACTCACTTCGGCGTACAGCTTGTGGTCGCCAGGCAAAAAGATGGCCTGGGGACACAGCGCCCTCGCCCGCACACTTGGCATCGCCGAGTAAATACCAAACACCCGGGCTTCATAGTTGGCCGCTGCAACAACGCCCCGCTCGGCTGTCCCACCAACAACGACGGGCTTGCCCAGAAGGTCGCGGTTCTCTCGCACTTCGACAGATGCATAAAAGGCGTTCATGTCGACGTGGAGGATCGACCTCGACGCGGCCACGATCAGAGACGAACGACCCGTCGATCATCCGGGCCAGTGCCTTCGAGACGGTAGGCATACAGGCGGCCGTCGTCGACCCCATCCAGGACATGTTCAAGCAGCGGTTCAGCCACCCACGGCGATGCATCCGCGAGTCGCGTTTGCGCCGCCTCGTTGCTAAAGAAGTCGGCATCGATAACGATGCCGTCGGGATCGTCAACCACAAGATCCCCGTCGAAGCCGGTCGCCCGATGGGCCTCGACCCGCAGGAAGAAACCGTAGCCGGGTGCGGTCACCTCAATGAGGTAGAGCGGACCCTCCCACCCTGAAACTTGAAGACCGGTCTCTTCGGCGACCTCTCGAGTCAGCCCTTCGAGAACCGATTCCCCCTCGTCGATGACGCCACCCGGCGTGCTCCAGTCGAGATCTCCATTGCGTCGTCGGTTCTGCACCAACAGAATGTGGCCGTCGCGCACCAGGACACCCCCGGCGACCGACCACTGGCGAAGCTCTTCCCGCTCACTCACGATACGAACCCTAGTGGGTAGGCTCCGCAGTGCATGGCCGACGATGGACGTTCTGACCCTTCCGCCGATCTACCGGTGCCTGCGACGCCGTCTTCCGATGTGTTGCCATTCGACGGGCTGGTTGCTCCGGCGCCGCTGTCGAGCACACCCCCTGAACCGGCTCGATGGCTGGCCTTCGCCGGCATTCTCATCGGCGGACTGCTCGGTGGCCTTATCGGCTATGGCGTCGGCGACTTACTCACTGGCAACGAACTGTGGGCGGCTGTCGGGGCCCTTGCCGGTGGACTCGGAGGCGCCATCGGCGTCGGCATCGTGTCAGCGCTCACGCTTCGGGCCATGAACGAGTGGAAAGCCGTGCAACACCCTGAGGCCAACGCCGCGACAAAATCTACGTCCGCCGATCTAACGTGAGCACGCAACCGAACGTTGCGGAGAACCTCGAACTGCTGGCGCTTGCATCGGCCTGTGCACGCGACGCCGGCGAACTGGTCGAGACGATGCGAGTAGAACTTGTCGCTGACGGCATCACTGAGCACATGGAAACCAAGTCATCGTCAGCTGACGTTGTCACTGCTGCCGACCGAGCAGCCGAGCGAACCATCATCGACGGCATTCTCGCCGCCCGCCCTGATGACTCGATCCTGGGCGAAGAAGGCGGTGATCGCGCCGGATCGACGGGTATTCGGTGGCTCATCGATCCCATCGATGGGACCACAAACTACTTGTACGACATCCCGGCCTACAGCGTTTCAATCGCGGCCGAGAACAACGGTGTGCTGGTGGCAGGCGCCGTCTACGAGCCCAGGGGGAACACGCTCTACGCTGCTGCGGCGGGCGCAGGGGCCACACGCAACGGCCAGCCAATCCGTTGCACCGGCAAGTCGGAACTCGAAACATCGCTGATCGCGACCGGCTTCGGCTACGTCGCGGACCGACGGCGGGGCCAGGCCGAGGTGTTACTCGAGTTACTTCCGCTCGTCCGCGATATTCGCCGCTTTGGCTCGGCCGCCCTCGACCTCTGCTTTGTTGCTTCTGGTCTGGTCGACGGCTACTACGAGCGGGGACTGAACCCCTGGGATCTCGCCGCTGGAGCCCTGATCGCCAGTGAAGCTGGCGCCATCGTCGGTGATCTTCGTGGCGGCGACCCCAGCCCAACGTTCGTCCTAGCGAGTGCTCCGAATCTGTTCCCAGCCTTGCGCGACCACCTGATCGATCTGGCTGCCGATCAGCGGCCCTGATCTGGCCCGAGCAGGCAATTTGGGGGCATGACTGTCGCGGACGGCAAACTTCGGCCACCATTTGCCATTGTGGGAACACACATTCTGACGGTCGAAGATGACGAAGGCATTCGTCAGGCGGTGAAGCTTGCCCTTGAGGACGAGGGTTGGGACGTGACGGAGGCCGCCACCGGCGAGCAGGCGCTCGAGGTTTTCCCGGCGAGTGAAGCCGACGTCGTACTGATCGACATCATGCTGCCGGGCATCGATGGCTTCGATGTGTGTCGGGCCATCCGCCGGACAAGCGATGTCCCCGTCATCATGGTCACCGCCCGTGACGACACCCACGACGTGGTCGCCGGTCTCGAGGCAGGTGCCGACGATTACCTCACCAAACCCTTCGCTCCGAAGGAGCTCTCGGCCCGAATCCGTGCGCTTCTACGCCGAGCCCGGTCGCCTGAACAGGGTGGGCTCGAACGAATCAGAGTCGGCGATCTCGAGATCAGTTCCGACGAGGGCATGGTATTGAAGAATGGCGAAGAGCTTCAGCTAACAAAGACCGAGTTCAAGCTGCTCGTCGAACTGGCCTCCCAACCCGGCAAGGTTTTCAGTCGGGAGGTGCTCCTCGAACGAGTGTGGGGCTACGACTACTTCGGCGACGGCCGTCTTGTCGATGTCCACGTGCGGCGACTCCGCACCAAAGTAGAGTCCGATCCAGCCAGCCCTCGATATGTCGTTACCGCCCGAGGGCTCGGCTACAAACTGCAGCCATAGCGGGCTCGCACGAGCCGGGGTGTCCTTCAATTTGTCGACAGAGAGACCCGGCCGGGCGCTGAGAACGCGGCGCCGTCGACGCCTCGGCCTTCGGGCCCGGGTCACATTCATTTACGCGCTCGGCGCTCTTTTGTTGTCATCGATGGTGGCCGTCGGAACGTTCACCTTGGCTCGGGCCCGATTGGTCAGCGAAGCCGAACAGACCGCAGAGAATCAGACGTTCAGACGTGCCATCGATCTTCGGCAACGCTTGCAAGCGCTGCCCCCAGAACAGCTCGATCCCAGCGCTGAGGTGACCGTTCCACCGACTCCGATCGACGTCGGCACCACCGACGGCGTCGACCCCGAACCTCCACTCGAGAAGACCGCCCCTGACGATGACCTTGTCGTCGATCGAGACGAGGTGCTCGAGGCCTTGGCTAACCAAAACGAGAAAAGTGATGCTGAGACGAGTGACCAGGTAGGCGATGAGGGGCAACCGGAGGTCACCGTGGTCCTCCCCGAACCGGTCGATGCCGTCCGGTTCATTCTTAGCTCACAGCTGAATCCAGATGATGTCGGGTCGCTCTTGGTGCTCAACGACCGCGACCGATCGATCTCGGGCTTACGCGAGAATCAGATGCCACCTGGTGTCATCAGCGCAGTGCAGGTCGGGAATAGCGCGAAACAGTTGTACCTGCTCGGCGGCATTCCCTATGTGGTGGTTGGCGTTCCCATTACCGGCCAGGATGCCCGCTACTACGAACTCACGTCTTTGGCCGACCTCGAGAACACGCTGGTATCCCTGCGCGCCATCCTGGCCGGGACCGCGCTCGTCGCAAGCCTTGCCGGCGCTGCACTCGGTTCCTATTCCGCCCGCCGCGCACTACAACCACTTCGAGAGGTGTCAGCAGCCGCAGAGTCAATCGCTCTCGGCCAGTTCGATACCAGGCTAGAAGCACATACCGATCCGGATCTCGCCGGCCTCACCTCGTCGTTCAATGACATGGTCGACGCCCTTCAGACGCGTATTGAACGTGATGGTCGTTTCGCATCGGACGTGAGCCACGAACTTCGATCCCCGCTCATGACCCTCGCCGCATCGGTGGGTGTGCTGGAGGGGCGCCGGCCAGACCTTCCTGAGTCGGCTCGAAAGGCGGTCGACCTTCTTAGTCGAGACGTCGAACGGTTCGAGGGATTGGTCGAGGATCTGCTCGAGATATCCCGGATGGACGTCGGAGCGGTCGAGCTCGACCTGTCGGCTCTGTTCTTGGGTGAGTTTCTCCGATTCGCCGTTGCCCAATCTCGGGCACCCGATGTCGGCGTCAGTCATCGACCGGAGGACGAGAACCTCGTTGTTTCGGCCGACAAGCGCCACCTGGCCCAGGCCGTCTCAAACTTGCTCGACAACGCAGTCAAGTACGCCGGCGGGCCCACCGGCGTTAGCTATCGCAAACTCGGCGATCGGGTGCGGATCTACGTCGACGACCTCGGTCCGGGTGTTCGGGCCGAAGACCGAACGCGCATCTTCGACCGGTTTACTCGGGCCGATGGGATGGCAGGCCGACGGGCCACAACGGGCGGTGTCGGACTCGGCTTGTCACTCGTGACCGAGCACGTGAAGCTCCACGCAGGATCCGTGTGGGTCACCGACCGGCCCGATGGCCGCAATGGGGCGCGTTTCGTGATCGAGCTGCCTCTCGGCGAACAACAACTTCTCGACGAGGAGATGGCTACGTGAAACCGACGTTTCTGCTTGCTCCCCTCCTGCTGTTCGCTGCCGCATGTGGAATCCCCCTCGACGAGTCGGCCCAGGTCATCAACGATCCGCCTCAGGAACTGTTCGACGAGCTGGCGGCGGCGACCACCAGCACCGCTCTTGCCAGCACCGACCCTCAGATCATCCTTCGCCTGTACTGGCACAACGAGGCTGACGAGCTGGTGATCGTACGGCGGGGACTCGCTCGCCAACCGACCCCGGATGAGGCACTGGCCGCGCTGACTCAGGGCCCGACGGAAGAAGAGTTGAGGGCTGACCGCACGACATTCATCCAGGTCAACTTCGAGTCGCTGCTTGACCCCAAGTTCACCGAAGTCGAAGCCGGTATTGCCACCATTTCCGTCGCCGACGAAGCCAACCTTCGCAACTCGGTAAACCCAATCATCGCGGCTGAGATTGTGTGCACCATGCTGCAGTTCAGAAACGTCGACGGCGTCGAGATCACCGACTCGGCCGGCAAGATCAACCTCACCGACATCGGTGCCAATCCCATCGAGGGAGCAGCCAGGCTGATCCACTTCGACGAGTGCCTCGAGCCGATCGTTCCCACCCAGGTGAACGAGACACCACCCTCCACCGACGGTTAACGGGCTCGCTTAAGCGAAGAACTCTCTGGCCGTGTTCCAAAGCTGTTCACTGACCGGCTTGAGCTCGGCCACCGCCTCGCTCAGCGGAACGCGCACGATCTCGTTGGCCTGCAACGCCACCATCTGTCCGAACGCTCCGTCGTGCACCGCTTCGATGGCACCAATGCCATACCGTGATGCCAACACACGATCGAAAGCGGTTGGGGTGCCACCTCGCTGGACATGCCCCAGGATCGTTACCCGCGTCTCGTAGCCCGTTCGAACCTCGACCTCGCTCGCGACCAGGTTGGCGATGCCGCCCAATCTGATGTGGCCAAACTTGTCGAATTCGTCGGTCGCGACCTCGAGCGTGCCCGGCACCGGCTTGGCTCCCTCGGCCACCACCACAATCGAGGCGTACCGACCGTTCTCGTGACGCCGGATGAGAGCGTCGCACACCTCAGCGATATCAAAGGGCTCCTCAGGAATCAGCGTTACGGTGGCGCCGCCCGCGAGCCCGGCCCAGGTGGCGATGTGGCCAACATGGCGGCCCATGACCTCAACGACCATGACCCGGTTGTGGCTCTCGGCCGTCGTGTGAAGCCGGTCGATGGCTTCGGTGGCAATGGTGACCGCCGTATCGAACCCGAACGTGCGCTCTGTGCCGCCGACGTCGTTGTCGATCGTCTTCGGAACTCCGATGAGCGGGAGGCCCTCGCGGTGAAGCTCATTGGTGCAGGACAACGTGCCCTCACCACCGATGGCGATAATGGCATCGAGTCGTAAGTCTTCGACTGCCTTGTGAACTTTCGCGACGCCATCGTCGAACATGTAGGGCTGTACCCGGCTGGTGCCGAGGATGGTGCCACCCCGGGGCAGGGTGCCTCGAAGCCGGGCCACGTCGAGGTCCAAGTACTCCTGGTCCATCACGCCCCGCCAGCCGTCGAGAAACCCGAGGAGGTCGTCGTTGTAGTGGCGCTCGCCCTTGCGGACGATGGCTCGAATAACCGCATTCAGCCCGGGGCAATCTCCGCCACCGGTGAGTACTCCTACTCTCATTGAGCTGCGACCTCCATCACATGTTCAAACTGGGCCCACGGTCTAGATCCGCCGGTTCCTCAGCCTATGGTCAGCCTGTCCGTCTCGCTCGAAGGAGTACCGCATGTCTGTTGTCATCGCGTTGGACGCTGGAACCACGGGTGTCCGGGCTCTGGCCATTGGCGAGGATGGACTCATCAAGGGATGGAAGTATCAGGAGTTCACCCAGCACTTTCCCCAGCCAGGTTGGGTTGAGCACGATGCCGAGGAGATATGGACCGCGCTGTGCGCCGTGATAGCCGAGCTTGTTCCGACCCTCGACGACGACGTGGCGGCGATCGGCATAACCAACCAACGAGAAACCGTCGTTGCCTGGGACAAGCGGACGGGCAAGGCATTGCATCGCGCCATTGTCTGGCAGGACCGGCGGACTGCCGACTTTTGTGCGCAACTCGAGGCCGATGGCCATCTAGCAATGGTTCGCAACCGCACGGGACTCGGACTCGACCCCTACTTCTCAGCCACCAAGATGCACTGGCTGCTCACGACCGGCGGAGTCATCGCCGACGAGCATCTTGCCCTCGGCACCATTGACGCTTGGTTGATGTGGAAGCTCAGCTCTGGCGAGATTTTCGCGACCGAGCCCTCGAACGCCAGCCGGACGTTGTTATTCGATATTCGACATCTGAGCTGGTCGGGCGAGCTGTGCGAGCTGTTCGGTGTACCGATTGCGGCGCTACCCGAAGTACGTCCGAGCAGTGGCCGATTCGGCGTGACCTCTGACGTCACTGCCTTAGGCCCCGGTATTCCGATCAGCGGCGTCGCCGGCGATCAACAGGCAGCATTGTTCGGACAAGCATGCTTCGAGCCGGGGATGACAAAGAACACCTTCGGCACCGGAAGCTTTCTGTTGATGAACGTCGGCACGACCTGCCCCGAGCCGGTGGAGGGTCTGCTGACGACCGTCGCCTGGACCCTGGGTGAGAACCAATCGGCCACCTACGCCTACGAAGGCTCCATATTCGCCACCGGTGCCGCCATTCAGTGGTTGCGCGATGGGCTGGGCATCATCACCGAAGCATCCGAAATCGGACCGCTTGCCGCAAGCGTGAACTCCACCGGCGACGTCTACCTCGTGCCAGCATTCGCCGGACTCGGCAGCCCATGGTGGGATCCCCACGCTCGGGGCACGATCGTCGGCATCACCCGAGGAACAGGGAGAGCGGAGCTAGCGAGAGCCGTTGTCGAGTCGATGGCCTACCAGGTTCGCGGCGTCGTCGATGCCATGAGCAAGGGCTCAGGTCAGAAGTTGGCCGAGCTCCGTGTCGATGGCGGGGCTTCGGTCATGGACCTGTTGTTGCAGCTCCAGGCTGATCAACTGGGAGTACCCGTGACTCGCCCGAAGATGCAGGAGACGACGGCGCTCGGTGCGGCCTATCTTGCCGGGTTGGCGGAAGGTGTGTGGACCTCGCTCGACGACGTCACAAATGCCTGGGCCGTCGACACCAGCAAACAACCGAACCCCGACCGTTCCGTCGCTGACGCGACCTACGCCCGCTGGCTCGAAGCCGTAGATCGCAGCAAATCCTGGGCCAACTCCTAGCGAAGCAAGCAGCTCACCAAGAGCCAGCCAAATGCCAAAGGCGTGAGGCAACAGCCGAACCAAACAACCCAGAACGCAACGCTGCGAAGCGGAGCAAGCAGCTCACCAAGCGATAGCCAGATGCCGAAGGCGTGAGGCGACAGCCGAACCAAGCAACACAGAACGCAACGCTGCGAAGCAGAGCAAGCAGCTCACCAAGCGATAGCCAAATGCCGAAGGCGTGAGGCGACAGCCGAACCAAGCAACACAGAACGCAACGCTGCGAAGCGGAGCAAGCAGCACAAAACCCGATAGCCAGATGCCAAAGGCGTGAGGCGACAGCCGAACCAATTTTACAGGTCGGTGAGGACTCGTTTGAGGTTGCGGAGCGCTTGTTGGGTCCGTTGCTCGTTCTCGATCAGGGCGAACCTCACGTTGCCCTCTCCCCCAGGGCCGAACCCTTCGCCCGGAGCGGTTGCGACACCGGCTTCGCGGACAAGGCGAGAGGCGAATTCGAGCGAGCCCAGATGGCGGTAGGCCTCCGGGATGGGAGCCCAGACGAACATCGTTCCCCTCGGCTTCTCGATGTGCCAACCAATCCGGTCAAGGCCGTCACACAGCACGTCGCGGCGCTTCTGGTAAATGTCTCGGGCCAGCTTTGGATATTCACCGGCCTCGTTCAACGTGACCGTTGCCGCGATCTGTATTGGCTGGAACGTGCCGTAGTCGAGGTAGCTCTTCAGCTTGGCGAGGGCTTGGACAACTTCGGCATTGCCAACCAGAAAAGCAACGCGCCAGCCGGACATCGAGAACGACTTGGTCATTGAGTAGAGCTCGACGCAGCAATCCTTGGCCCCCGGCACCTGCAGAATCGAGGGCGGTTCGTAGCCGTCAAATCCAAGATCGGCGTAAGCGTTGTCGTGGACCACGATGAGGTCGCGACGCTTGGCGAACTCGACGACCCGTTCGAAGAATGACAAGTCGACGCATACCGTCGTCGGGTTGTGGGGAAAGGAGATCACGAGCGTGCGAGGTTTGGGCCACGAGTACTCCCAAGCCCGCTCGAGGTTGGCGATGAACTCGTCGCCTTCGGCCAGGGGAACCTCACGGATGGCGGCCCCAGCGAAGATCGGTCCCCAGATATGGATTGGATAAGACGGGGCCGGAACCAGGGCGGCATCGCCCGGCTGTAGAAGCACCCACATGAGGTGGGTGAAGCCTTCTTTGGCCCCGATGACGTTGAGCACTTCGGTGCCGGGATCGAGATGGACGCCGAATCGGCGCTCGTACAGGTTCGCTGCTGCCTCACGCAGTTTCGGGATGCCCTTGCTGGCCGAGTAGCGGTGGTTGCGAGTGTTGCTGACCGCTTCTTTCAACTTGTCGACCGCCACATCAGGCGAAGGCAGATCGGGATTTCCGAATCCGAAATCGATGACATCGACGCCATCGCGTCGAGCTTCGTGCTTGAGATCATTGATCACCCCAAGGACATAGGGCGGGAGGTGGCCGATTCGCCGGAATTCCATTGTCGGATCCTAGTGGCCGCGAAGCAGATCACTAGCGTTAATAGCTGCCCCGATGGCCCCCGCTGCCTCGCCCATCTGCGCCGGGACCACGGGTACCCGCGGCCGGTAACCGCCTCCCATTGCTAGATCCATCACTCGATTCTCGACGTCGGCGATGAATGACTGATTGATGGCGGCAAGGCCCCCTCCAAGGACGACGATCTCGGGATCGAGCAAGGTGATGAGCGATCCCAGCCCGGCGGCAACCCAGGAGGCAAAACGATCACGAATTTCGATGGCATCGACGTCGCCCTCCTTCCAGGCCGCCGAAACATGCTCGCCCCGAACACATTCGATGCGACCACCGGCGAGCTCCAATACTCGATCGCCTCGACCTTCGGCCAGGAGCTGGCGGGCAAGATTCGCCAGACCGGTGCCCGATGCGACGGACTCCCAGCAGCCAAGCCGGCCACATGCGCATTCGATTCCCCCCTGATCCACCAACATGTGGCCCGGCTCACCAGCGAATCCGTTGGCTCCCCTCAGCAACTTGCCATCGACCACCAGGGCCCCACCGATACCGGTGCCCTGGGTGACGATCACCGCGTGCATCGCACCGCGAGCCGCGCCCAGACGGTGCTCGGCCAACGCTGCGTTGCTGGCGTCATTCTCAACCGCGACGAGCAGACCGAAGCGGTTCCGAAGCTCAGCGCCGACATCAAAGTCCAGTATTCCCGGCACGTTCGGCCCGTACCGAAGCACTCCGCTGCGATCGACCAGTCCGGGCATTCCAACCCCTATGGCCGCCGCTGGTCGGTCGGTCAGAAGATCATCGACGATGCCGGCAATGGCGTTGAGTAGTCCTTCCATGTCGGTGTGGGGTGTTGCCACCCTCACCGATCGGTGAACCGTGCCTGAGGTGGGGTCGGCCCCGACGCCCAGGATTTTCGTGCCCCCAACGTCGATCCCGATGTACTGGGGCTGGCTGGTCTTCTCCACCCGACTGTTCTAGCTGTTCGTCGGCTCGGAGAGCCCGACCGGCCAGCAGAACCGCTGCTAGTCGATCAGGCCGTTGGTGTCCTGGGCCGACTGGGCAGTGCTGCAAAGAGCCCGACGCAGTCCTGCGGCGCTGGCCCAGCTTGAGGCAGCCCGACGGTCGGTCAGCACGATCAGCTGGTGCTCTTGGGCGACAGCTTCGAGCTGGTCCATGAGTACGCCGACCTCTTCGTCGGCTAGATCGGTGAATTGGCCGGCCAGAACCACAGGAACCGAACCGTCGTTCTCCCCCCTGATCCGGTGGATGAGAGGAGCGATGGCTTCCAACACGCCCTGTGCCGACATGTTTGCGCCGGTCGTCATGCGTTCGATTTGATCCTCGATTTCGCGGACCCGAGTGGCAGAACCTTCGGACTTGGCTTCCAGTCGGTCGATCCGGCCCATCGCCCGAGCGTGACGATCGAGCCGTACTTCCGCCTTCTCGAGGTCGGTTCGAAGTTGTTTCTCGTCGACGACGGGACCGTTCTTAAGCTGGGTCTCCTGGTAGACAACCCAGTTGGCGACGGCCTCCGGCATTTGAGCGGGCTCGAGGCCGTCGGGGAACGGAATGTTCTCTGCTTCGCTGAGGTCGTAGAGCTCTCGCAAGGCGTCGAAGTAGGCCGGGTTGTCGGTTTCGACCACAAGTTTGGCGAGGGCGCTGCCGAGGTCGCTGGGAAGCATGGGCCCGAGATGTTCGCGGGCCTTGGCTTTGACACCGTCAAACTGGGTATTCAGATCGGCGGCGACCTGATCGATCTCGAGCGACGACCGTGACTCATCAAGTTCTTGTTGAGCTGCAACGACGCGAGCTTCGGCCAGTTCTACTTCGGCCATCTTCTCGGGCGAGGCCGTTGGGTTCAGCCGATACATGGCGTAGCCGGTGTACGTCGGCACGCCGACCTTGCCAAGGAGAGCAGCGAGTTCGATCTCTTCTTGATCGGTTAGGCCCTTGGATTTACGACCTCGCCGCTCGATGGAAGGTTGGGCGAGCTCTTCAAGTCGCTCGTCTTCAGCGTGCGTCAGCAGCACGGGCCTCGCTCCGGCCTTGGCATCGACCAGGTCGGCTTGTGCCCTGCCGAGCGCACCGTCGGCTCGCTGAACGATCTGGCTCAGTTCATCGAGGTGGGGTTGTGCGGCGCCGCGGGCGGCGGCGTAGCTATCCCAAACCGCGATCAGCTCGGCCACCTCGTCGGGAATCTCTCGTAGCATCGGTGGGATCTCAGCCGTAGCGGCGAGGTGCTGTTTGATTCGGTCGATGCTTTGCTCGAGGGCACTGTGTTCGCCATTCGCCGCCCGATCAAGCTCGTCCCGCAGACGTTGTACCTTGGCGGCAATGGCGGGGCTGAGATCGGCGCGAATCTCCTCGACATAAACCGCGTCGATCTGAGCGGCGCGCCGCTCTCGATCCAGTTCAGCAGTGAGGGTGGCTGAGTCTCCTGTGACTCCGGTAGCCAGCTCGTCGATTCGAACAATGATGTTCTCGGTAGTCAGCGGGCCAATGGCTTCGCTACTCAACGGATCCAACTCGATCAGGTGGCCCGCATTCTCCACCAAACCGTGGATGCCGTCGCCAGATCCGCTCACCAACGAACGGATCGCTTCGATCAAGGCCTCATCCTGGATCGCACCGAAGTCGTGCAGCACCGAGATGAACGGATGAAGGTCGATGGTGCCTATGTCGCCGCCGAGGTCAAGCCGCAGAATTCGCATGCCCAGTCATCGACGGGGCAGTGCCCACACTCAAGGAAGAATCGGAGAAATTCTCGCTCGTTGTTGTTACCAATGTGTTCTAAACGTTCAGACCGTCTCGGCTCGACCTCTGAACTGGTGCAGCGCGGCCTGAACGATCTTGGTCTCTGCCCGTCGCTTCACGAACCCGGGGAGAGGAACGGCGAGGTCGACGTCGAGTTCGTACGTGACGTCGGTGGCGTCCGGGGCCTGAGCTGAGACATCGAACCGGTAAGCACCGTCGAGGCGCTTGGTGAGGTCGCCCTCGAGCTGACGCCAACGGAAGCTCGTCGGAGCTTCGGCGTAGTCATAGGCAAGCACGTAGCGTGTGCGGCGTCCCATGGCCTCCGCCTGGAAAACAGCCTCCAAAGGGCGCCCATCGGCGTCGCGTTGGCGAACGTCAACCGACGTGATTCCCGAGGCCCAGGAGGGGTACGAATCAAGGTCGGTCGCGACAGCAAAGCACTTCTCGGGCGACGCGAAAATCGTCTCGGTCACCTCGGCGTGGTCGGAGAGCGGCATCGGTTGCACAGCCAGAGCCTACTGCGCCTCGGCTTTGACCGAAAAGCGGCCGAACCGCGATCCATACCAGGCGAGGATCGCCAGACCGAGAAGAGGCACCAAGACAGCGAAGGCGGCAGCTGTGAACGGCGCCAAACCGGCGACCGCAAGCCCGACAATCGTCTGTGTGGCGACACAAGCCAGCAACACGACCCGATGGTTGGTTGGGGCCACATCCCCCGTCAAAAAAAACACCCCTCCGAACCACAAATCCTCCGTGCGACTGCGGCCAGCCGCAACCAGGAAGGCAGCAACGAAAAGGATGATGCCGACACCGAAAAGAGCGACATTGACGACGCCGCTGATAGCCAGCGCCGTCGATGTGTCCTGCAGACCTAGCACCGAGGCGGCAAGGTGAATGGCCGTGACCGCTACTGCCAACGACACGACACGCTCGGGCGAAACCCGCCCAGGCTTGGAGGAAGGGTCAGGAGTGGGCATCGACCCCGTCATACCAGCGACATCCTCATTATCAGCGACATCCTCATTATCAGCGACATCCTCATTATCAGCGACACTGTCCTACCAGCTCGAGGGCGACAGCCAGCCGCTGGGCGAGCTGGTCATAGTGGAACTCATCGCAGGCCCGCCGTCGGCCAGCCACAGCCATGGAGGCCCTTAGCTCGTCGTCGGATAGCAGCAGGGAGATGGCATCGGCAACCGCCTGAGGGTCGTCCGGGTGGTCGACCACTACGCCGGTGACACCGTCGACTACTGCTTCGGCCGCCCCGCCCGAACGGCCAGCGACCTGGGGCACACCCGTGGCCGCAGCCTCCAGAAAAACGATGCCAAAGCCTTCCTGTTCAAGCCCGCCCCATCGCTGGTTGCAGGGCATCGCCATCACGTCAGCCGCCTGGTAGATCCCGACCACCTCCGGATCTGTTAGTGGACCAACAAAGTCGACCGGGGCACCGAGCCCAGTTGCGAGCCGCTGAAGGGCACCTTCTTGCCGCCCAGACCCTCCGATGACACCTCGCACGTTGGGATGAGTTGGCGCCAGCAAGCCGAGCGCTCGAATCAACGTGTGCATCCCTTTCCGCGGCACAAGGCGGGTGACACAAGCCACCAGCTGGTGGCTCGGTTCGAGCCCATACGCCAGCCGTAAACGGTGACGTTCGGCTGTCGTGGCCGGAGCGAACCGCTCGATGTCGACGCCGGGTGGGATCACCACAGCGGGCAAGGCATCGCCAACGCATGTCTCGGCCTCGGCCAAGGCGTAGGCGCCGGCAGAGATCACGAGCGCAGCGTTGGCCAGAACGTTGCGAAGAAGCTGCTTCGACCCGGGCACCCGCGCCGCGATCGTGACCTCGGCCCCGTGCAGCACGACTCCAAAGGGCCGGTCGAGGGCCGGACCGATATGGCCAAGGGGTAGCGCGGGGTCGAGAATCACGAGGTCGGCATCAACCTCGTCTGCAAGTCGATCGATCCGATCGACCAGCCACGGATACGGAAGCAACACCGGCTCTGGCGACCGCTCGATCCGAAATTGCTGCCGGGCGTCGAACGCCACAGCCCCAGCGTGCGGCGTGCAGTAGACGGTGATGCAGTCGGGGTCGAGACGACGCCACAGCTCCCAAAGGTAGTTCTGGATGCCACCTACCTTTGGCGGAAAGTCATTGGTGACCAGAAGGTGACGTCGCACAGGGTCAGCCTGCCAGGCCCAACTTGGCCGCCGCCCATTCGGCATGCTCGCGGAGCACAGCCGATGTGTGCTGCAAATACGGGCTCAACAGCGACACCGTTCGGTCGTCGTTCGGGTCCCCGATATTCCCAAGAACTACCAGCGCGGTGCGGCGAACGACGTCGGGGTCGCGATCGGCGATGTACCAGCGACCAATTCGATCGAGTAGCTCTGCGTCGCTGGCAGTAAGCACGAACTCAAGCTCGATCCACGGGTCACTGTCGGCCTCGGCCTCGACCGTCGCTTCGATGGCTCGATTGGGGGGACAGACGTCCTGACAATCGTCACATCCGTAGAGGCGATCACCGACGGCATCACGGAACTCAACCGGGATAGACCCGGGACCCTGGACCAACCAGGCCAGGCAGCGACGGGCATCGATAATGCCAGGTCCGACAATGGCATCGGTCGGGCAGCCATCAATGCAGCGGCGACACGAGCCGCAGCCGTCGGCCAGCGGAGCCTTCGCCACGTTGAGGGGAGCGTTCGTGACCACACCACCCAACACATACCAGCTGCCCAAACCTGGCAGAAGCACGTTTGCGTTCTTCCCGTACCAGCCGAGACCGGCGTTCACGGCAACGTTGCGATCGACGAGATTGTTGTCGTCGGCGTGAACTCGAGCTTCCCAGCCCGCCGCACGCAGAACTGCAGCCGAGGCCTCGAGGCCATGCCGAAGGTCGCGGTAGTGATCTCTCCACGCATACCGGGCGACCCGACCTACGGGCGTGGGGGGTGAGTCGACGAGGCGACGCTGGTATCCACGGGCTCCTGCGACGATGGCGGCCGCATCTGGGAGAACGCGCTGCGGATCGGTAGACCGATCGGGGTTGCGGTAGGTGAACTGCATACTGGCGGCCAACCCGGCGGCTTTGCGGAGAGGAAGGACGGCTCGGGCCGGTTGCAGGAGCCCTGCCGACGCAACGCCCATCTGATCGAGCCCGGCGGCCAGGCCCGCTGCCAAAACCTCATCCTGAAGCGCGCCGATGGAAGCGGCGACGGCGGTGCCAGCATCAGGGGGTTCATGGGCCACGTCATCAGCGTGCCCTCAGTAAAGAGGATCGCCACGTTTCTGATCGGTTCACCTTCTCCGTTTCAGCTGATTCAGCCGTTTCAGCCGATTCAGCCGGTCCGATGGCGCAGCTTGGGCACCATCCCGGCCGACTGCAGCCGCTTGAGCGCTGCGTAGTCCTCAAAATCGATGACAACCGCCTCGCTCGTTTGAGGGCGGGTGATGAAGGTGACGATGCAGTCGTCACAGTCGGAACTGTTCTGGCGCACGCAGCTGGCGCAATCGATACAAACGCTCATGGGCCTCACTATGAGCAACCCCTATGACACTCTCTGGCAGAACTGGCAGGCTCTCTGGCAGAACTTCCTATGAAGATGTGGCAAATGCCTCACCTCGGAAGGGTGCATCGGTGTGGCATTCTTGTCTTACTGCATGCGTAGGTAGCGCCGCGCATACTCAGCCCGACGTCCCCTTACCGGAGCCCATCACGTGAACCAAGAACAACTCGATCAGATCAAGAGCGGCCAAGGCTTCATCGCAGCCCTCGACCAGAGCGGCGGCAGCACACCCAAGGCGCTAGGGCTCTACGGCATTGACGAGAGCAGCTATGACGGCGACGACGCCATGTTCGATCTCATTCACGAGATGCGTAGCCGCATCATTACGAGCTCAGCATTCAATGGCGACCGCGTCGTTGGCGCCATCCTCTTCGAAATGACGATGGAACGCGAGATCGAGGGCCAAGGCACCAGCGAATATCTATGGTCCAAGAAGAACGTTGTTCCGTTCCTGAAGGTCGACAAAGGTCTGGCTGACGAAGCCAACGGTGCTCAGATCATGAAGCCAATGCCCGAGCTCGACTCGGTGCTCGCTCGAGCCACCGACTACGGCGTGTTCGGAACCAAGATGCGATCGGTCGTCAAGACCGCCGATGCTGCAGGTGTAAAGGCTGTTGTTGATCAACAGTTCGAGGTCGGAAAGCAGATTCTCGCCGCTGGCCTCATGCCAATCATCGAACCAGAGATTGACATCAACTCGCCTCAGAAAGCTGCGGCCGAAGCGATGCTGAAGGACGCAATTCTCGAGCACGCCAACGGCCTCGGTGATCAGAGAGTGATGCTGAAGCTCACACTCCCGGAGACCGAAAACTTCTACGCAGAGCTGGCGAACCACCCGAACATTCTCAAGGTGGTCGCTCTATCTGGTGGCTATAGCCGGGAAGAGTCGAACCGTCGTCTGGCTGCCAACAATGGTGTGATCGCCAGCTTCTCGCGTGCGCTCACCGAGGGCCTTTCTGCTCAACAGAGCGACACCGACTTCGACGCGACGCTCGATGCCACCATCGAGAGCATCGCCCAAGCCTCACGCACCTAGGCTTCCTCTCCGCCAGAGACCCACGAGTCCGCGGCTAGTCCGTGAGGATCACTGACTCTTGATCGGTCGGCACATAGAAGTACGAACCGGGACGGAAGTCGTAGCCCAGGTCGCCCAGTAAACGCCGCTGCCGCGGCGTGCATTGGTCGAGCACGTTGGGAGTGGTCTCGTGGTCGTAGCTGCGCACGAACATTTGGCAGTAGTTGTACAGCAACGTCTTTCGGGCCGAGCCGGCCATGTTGGCGGCCGGCCCATGCCACAGCGAGTGCGGGAACAAGAAGCAGTCGCCAGCCTGACCCAGCAGTTGCACACAGCCCGGCGAGTGCGGGTCGAGCGGTGGTTTGCTCCACCACGGAAATTGCCTCATATGGCTTCCCGGGTAGACCGTGAAGGCACCGGCGTCCTCTTCGGTGACGTCGGACAGTAGGTACAACGCCTTCATGGCGATCGGTCGGCTGGTTTCGGTAACCCGAACTTCGCGCAGGCCCTCTCCCCCGTCGGTATGGGTATAGCCGGGGAACGTATCGGTGACGGGCCGTACGATCGCCTGCGTCATGCTCAGCATCAGGTTGACGCCCATCAGGTCGACGATCAGATCGAACACGTTCGGTCGATCGACCAGATCGATGAAGTTCGGGCCGTAGTCGAGCAGGATCCGACGGTCCATGAACCCTTCGGGGTCTGTGTCCTTTGCCTGGTTCATCCAGGTGTAGTGCCCAAGCTGGTCAGTGCCAGGTTCGTAGCCGGGGAGAAGTCGGATCCGGTCGAGCTCGTCGGAGAACAGCTCGACTTCGCTTTGGTCAAGCGCTCCCTCCAGATGAATGAAGCCATTGATGTTCCAGGCCTCGCGTTGTTCGTCGCTGAGCTTTCTCACGGCATCAACTCCTTTAGTCCGGTGATCGAATCTTGTCTGGCAGACCAAGACTCATCAAGATGGCGCCTGCGCTAACAACGATGAGAAGAGACAGGGCGAAACGAAGACTCGATTCGTCGGCGATCGCTCCGAGAACGGCGGGGACCGTGGCCGTGCTCAACCCGCTGATGCCAAAAACGATGCCAGCGGCGGCCCCGGTGCGCTCGGCTCCCGCGATTTCGCTGGCCATGGCAAGAGACACGGGGAACAGCGCAAATACGAAGAAGGCCATGCCGGTGACCCCCAACAGTGCGAGCCATCCCGTGAACACGACGAAGAGCACAAGCGACGCCGTTGACCCGACGGCTGCGCCGAGGAAAACCCGTCTGCCGCCAATGCGATCGAAGATCGAGCCTCCCATTGGTTGAGCGAACATGCCGACCACCAGAATGAGGGTGGTGATGGCGCCCGCTTGGGTGAGGGACCAATCGCGTTCAACGAGATAGGTCGGGAGGAAAGCCAAGAACCCTCGAAGCACCATCCCGAGAAGCCCGAACGTAAGGGCCATTACTACGAGGTCGCGGGATGCGGCTCCGCGCAACGTTGCTCCCGGATTGGGGTTGGTCTCCGGCAGTCGCGTGTGAAGTCCGAGTGCCGTGATCAGCGACGGAATTGCCAACACGGCAATGGTCCATCGCCAGCCGACGGCTGTCACGCCGACGGCAACGACAACCGGAGCCAGAAAGTGCCCGATCGACCCGCCCCAACCGTGGAAACCAAGGGTGCGACCCCGTTCGTCGGGATAGGACTTCACCAACAGGGCCGTGGCCTGTGGATGATACGTGCTGCCTCCTAGCCCGCAGAACAGGCTGGCCAACACCACCAGGGGGAAGACCGGTGCCGCACCGATGGCTACAAACCCGATCGCAGTAGAAATAAAGCCGAATACAAGCGCCGCTCGGCGACGTCCGTTGCGATCGGCGAAGTTGCCAAGAAACGGCTGGGCTATGCCAGACAACACAGCGAACGTCAGGGACAAGAGGCCCAACTCGAAATAGCCCAGGCCGAACTCATCTTCGATCGCAGGCAAAAAGGCCGGCAGCGAGGTTGCCGTGAAGTCATTGACCACATGGGCGGCGATGAACGCGAACAGAACGTTCGGCTTCCGTCCCAGTTCCCCCGGCAAGCGCAACCGCTGAACAAGGGAGGTCGAGACTTCGGGATCCGTGGCGGTCACTTACCCATCCTTCCAGACGACCGCAGCCACCGACGACTGCGCTGGGTTGCTTAGCCAACGGCGCTGGGTTGCTCCACCAACGGCGCTTAGAACTTTCCGGTGGGAGAAACGGTGGAAGTCACCGGAGTGAGCGAAGTGCCAGGTGTCGGCGTTAGCGTCACCAGCGTGAGAGCGCTGGAGTTCCGACGCAACGAGGCTCGTTATGCCGCAGCAGCAGTTTCATCACGGCTGCTACCCGGAAGCGGAGCCAAAACAGGTCCGCTGACGCTTGTCGATACGGGACCGGTTGATCTCCCCGACGACGGCTGGCACCGCATACGCACGCTTCTTTCGGGAATCTGTGGCTCCGACCTCTCGACCATCGAGGGCAGGGCATCTCGCTACTTCGAACCCTGGATCTCATTTCCCTTCACTCCCGGCCACGAAGTGGTTGGCACCTTGGAAGACGGCACCCGCGTGGTGCTCGAACCGGTGCTCGGACACGAAGCCCGCGGTTTCGAGCCTCCCTTCGAGGGAGCCGCCCCCGGTGATGGCGACGACTACCGGCACCTGGTCGGCGGCGACCTTGAGCCCGGCATACAGATCGGATACTGCGCGTCGACCGGGGGAGGTTGGTCCAGCGAGTTCGTCGCCCACCGCAGCCAGCTCCACCCGGTCAGCGATCAGCTCAGTGACGAAGCAGCAGTGATGATCGAGCCGACCGCGGTCGGTGTCCACAGCGCCCTCCGCTCGCCGATCGCCGCTGGCGACACCGTTGTTGTCCTTGGGGCAGGCACCGCAGGCCTCACCACCGTTGCTGCGCTGCGAGCGTTCACCGATGCTGGCTCCATCATCGTCGGCGCCAAATATCCGGAGCAGGCCGAACAAGCCAGACGCCTGGGCGCCGACCAGGTAGTCAAGCCGTCGGAACTGGCCCGTGCTGTGCGTCGCACGTCTGGCAGTTTCTTGATCGGAGACGATCTGTCGGGAGGCGCTGACGTCGTCATCGATGCGGTCGGCAGCGAGGCCTCGGTCGCCGAAGCAATCGGCATCACCCGCCCTCGAGGCACCGTGGTTCTCGTCGGCATGCCGGGCCGAATCTCGATCGACATGACCGCGCTCTGGCACCGCGAGACCGCGCTTGTTGGCGCCTACACCTACGGAACCGAGACCCTGGCCGACGGTTCGCGACGTACCTCCTTCGACCTGGCTGCCGAGCTCGTAGCCAGCGCCGATCTAGGTCAGCTCGTCTCCGCCACCTATGCCATTGAAGACTATGAAGACGCGTTGGCCCACGCTGTCAACGCCGGCAAACGGGGCTCGATCAAGGTCTGCTTCGATCTGCGCTGACACCGGGTGTGGCGATTTGGTAGCGTTACCGTCTATGGACACCACTGTCGCTGAAACTGACGTTGAGACGCCGGACCAAACATCCGAGAGCGAAAGCGTGTTGATCGAAGAAGATCTGCTCGTCGAGGAGATCTCCATCGACGGCATGTGCGGTGTCTACTAAGGCGTCAAACCCGCCTCAGCAAACCTTGGATTCTGAGCCGTCAGGCCGGCCCCGGCCATCGTTCGACGCTGACCTGCCGTGGCGGCTTCACCCTCGCGTTGCGTTGCGACCCGAACCGTTCGGGGCAATGGCGTATCACTACGACAATCGCCGCCTGAATTTCCTCCGGTCGTTTGATCTCGTAGATCTGGTCAAACAACTCGAAAACCATCAGACCGCACGCGGAGCATTCGACGCTTCCGCCATCGATGCGGCCCGATGGCCCAGCTATGAAAAGGCGCTGGCATCGCTAGCCGCCTCCGATTTCCTGCAAACCAGGGAGACCCCATGACGGCCCTCACCGATGAACTCAAACGGGGTCTCGATGCCCCAATCTGCCTCACCTGGGAACTGACGTATGCGTGCAACCTCGCATGCGTCCACTGCCTCAGTTCTTCCGGCCGGCGTGACCCTCGAGAACTGTCCACGGCCGAAGCCAAGGCCGTCATCGACGAGATGCTCGAGCTTCAGGTGTTCTACGTGAACATTGGTGGCGGTGAGCCCATGATTCGGCCGGACTTCTTCGAGCTCGTCTCGTACGCCACGTCCAGCGGTGTTGGGGTGAAGTTCTCGACCAACGGCTCCCGGATCGACGACGAGCGAGCCATCGAATTGGCCGCCATGGACTACCTCGATATCCAGATCTCGCTCGATGGTGCCGATGCGGCCACCAACGATGCAGTCCGCGGGGAGGGCTCGTTCGATACAGCCATCGCTGCCATGGATGCGTTGGCGGCAGCCAATTTTGGTCCTTTCAAGATTTCGGTCGTCGTCACCCGCCACAACATCGTGCAACTCGATGAGTTCGAGGCGCTGGCCGCCAAGTACGGCGCCGAACTTCGACTTACTCGGCTGCGTCCCGCCGGCCGCGGCGCAGAGACGTGGCACGAGCTTCATCCGCTTCCCGAGCAACAGATCGATCTGTACCACTGGCTGTTGGCTCGACCAAACGTCCTCACCGGCGATTCGTTCTTCCACCTCAACGCCCTCGGTGATGAGAATCTGCCCGGTCTCAACCTTTGTGGTGCCGGTCGTGTGGTCTGCCTGATCGACCCCGTCGGTGACGTCTACGCCTGTCCGTTTGTGCTGCATGACGAGTTCAAGGCGGGCAACGTTCGCGACACCGGCGGTTTCGCAACTGTGTGGAAAGAATCCGAGCTCTTCCTCGAGCTGCGGGAACCTCAGTCCGCTGGGGCCTGTGCCAGTTGCGGGCAGTTCGATGCGTGCCAGGGCGGCTGCATGGCCGCCAAGTTCTTCACTGGCATGCCGCTGGATGGCCCCGATCCCGAGTGTGTCTCGGGGCACGGCGAGTCGGCGTTGGCCAACGTCGGTGTCGAAATGCGTCCCGAGCAAACAACCGATCATTCCAAGCCACAGCGCTCATCCGCCACCGCGGTCGCCCTAGGCCCCACCCGCAAATAACAGTCGCTCTCTCTCGCTGCGTCAGGCTGCGAAGGGACGAAGCAGCAGCTAGATCGCTAGCCAGATTCGGCGCAGCCGGCGAGGCGACAGCCGCGTCAGGCTGCGAAGGGACGAAGCAGCCCAACCGTCGAGAGTCGGATTCGGCGCAGCCGGTGAGGCGACAGCCGCGTCAGGCTGCGAAGGGACGAAGCAGCCCAACCGTCGAGAGTCGGATTCGGCGCAGCCGGTGAGGCGACAGCCGCGTCAGGCTGCGAAGGGACGAAGCAGCCCAACCGTCGAGAGTCGGATTCGGCGCAGCCGGTGAGGCGACAGCCGAGCACAGCCAAACAGCCAAACGCCAGGCTGCGTAGGGACGAAGCAGCAGCTAGATCGCTAGCCAGATTCGGCGCAGCCGGCGAGGCGACAGCCGAGCACAGCTAAACAGTCCAGGCTCCGAGAGCGATGGCGAGCAGTTTGTCGGTGTCATCGAAGACGAACGTGACTGATTCCCAGTCAAGACCACCGAAGAAGGTGGTACCTCCAAAGTAGTACTCGACGACCCTTGCATCCGGGAACGTTGTCGCGATGTTGTTGATGAGGTTGCCCGAACTGATGGTGGTATCAAACCCGATGGCCTCGGTGCTGGTTATCGCCGCGCTGCCGGCGATCGCGGTGAGAAACTCGCCGATCGAAGACTCGATCTCGCCACCTTCGCCGTCCTCGGTACCCCAGACCCGCACCTGGTTGGGGCTGTCGGTGAGTTCGGATCGGGCCACCCGCTGAGTCGAGTCGTCCAGGAACTGCTGCGGTGCTAGCAGCACACCGCCATCGCCGATGTGCACCGCTAGCTCTGATGGACTCCCCAGCGAGGCGACAACCGACGCTAGAACTGCGTCCTCGACGATGGGAAGGCCCTCGACCACCGGCGGAGACACCGAGGGTTCTGGGCGCAGAAAGGCCAGGTTCACCCAACCAACGGTCACCGCTGGGCTTTCGGAGACAACGATCGGGCTCCATCGGGTCTCGCCGACGAATACCACTTCACCGAATCGGCTGACACTGGCCTCGTCGGGCGGCAATGTGGCGAGAACATCATTATCGATTCCGGGGCTCGATCGCACGTTCAGGACATCGTCATCGGCTACGCCATAGACGAACCAGCCCTCGTCCAGACGCTCCCATTCAGCGTCCGGTTCCACTCCAATGACGTTGCCTTGGGGCGTGTCAGTGTCGGGCTGAGCAACGGCTGCTTCCGACGTTTCAGTGGTCGATGCCGGTGCAGCGGTCTGGGTTGTGACCGTGGTCTGCTGGCCATCGCCAGCACCATCGGCAACGGTTTGGTTGCCGTCAGAACCGCTACATGCTGCTGCCACCAAGGCGGCGCTGAAGACCACGGTCAATGTTCGGATCATGCCCATCATGGTAGGGCTGTGGGGTAGGTGCGGTAGGTACCCCTCGGGTACCTTCAGACGATGAGCGAGAAACTCTCAATTGATCGCGACGACGCGGTCGTCATCCTCACGATGGACGATGGTCGGGCCAACGCCCTCGGCCCAGATCTCAGCGCCGCTCTATCGTTAGCTGTGGCCGAAGCAGCCAGTGATGAATCAGTCGAAGCCATCGTGCTGGCCGGCAGAGAGGGCCGCTTCTCTGCTGGCTTTGATCTCGACATCATCGGCTCGGGTGACAGGGCGGCAGTTCGATCGATGGTCGATGCCGGCGGATCATTGGTTCGCCAGTTGTACGGTTGCGACGTCCCGGTGGTCGCAGCGTGCACCGGTCACGCCGTAGCGGCCGGGGCCTTGTTGCTCCTGGGGTGCGATGTCAGAATTGGTCCCGATGCTCCAGTGAAGATTGGGCTGAATGAGGTGGCCATCGGAATGGTCTTGCCCGGCTGGGCCCTGACGATTGCCAGTGCTCGGCTGAGCAAGCGACACATGCAACGCTCGATCATGAACGCACGGCTATTCGATGGAAGCAATGCTGTCGATGCTGGATTCCTCGACGCTGCGGTGGCTCCCGAATCGGTACTCGAAACTGCGATAGCGGAGGCCAAGGCCATGGCCTCCCTCGATCGTTCGGCCTACAAAGGAACGATCGCCGCCTTCCGCGGCGACACCCTGGCTGAAATGGACGCCGACCTAGCTGGCTGAGGCGGCTGGGCTGAAGTGAGGTGGCACCACGATGTCGGCGGGCGACAGGTCATGGATCGACGTCTTTCCGAGGCCACGTAATGTGGCATCGATGCCACCGCGAAGCACGTCGAGAACATTCTCGACCCCTCCTTGCCCATTAATTGCCAAACCCCATAGGTAGGCCCGGCCGATGAGTACGGCGCGGGCACCGAGTGCCACCGCCTTCACAACATCGCTGCCGCGCCGGACGCCTCCGTCCATATACACCTCAAGGTCGCTGCCGACTGCGGCAACGATCTCCGGAAGAACACGGATAGGGGCGGGCGTGCCGTCGAGATTGTTGCCCCCATGGTTGGAGACCGAGATGGCGGTGGCCCCGGCATCAACGGCACGACGGGCCTCGTCGGCTCGGCCGATGCCCTTCACCATGAAGGGTCCATCCCACTCTTTCACCAGCGAGGCGATGTCATCCCACGTCGGGGGTGGTGTCATCATCCACGTCCCGTATGCCTCGAAGAAGCCTGGAGCAGGTCCGTCGCCAGTACCAAAGTTCGGGACGCCAAGGTCGGGTAGCGCCTTTGTCTTCAACCAGGTCGCCAGCCATTGGGGCCGAGTCAGAACGTCAGGGGCATGATGGAGGGCCGTCTTCAGATCGATCTTCTCAGGAATCGAGGGGCTCCCCCAGTCCCGCCCGTGCGAGAACGACCAGTCGAGGGTGAGAATCAACCCTGGGCTTCCAGCGGCTCGAGCGCGCTCCATGCGGGCCCGCATCGAGTCGCGATCGCCGGCCCAGTAGATCTGGAAGAAGGTCTGGGGATTTGCGGCGATGACTTCCTCGAGCGGCTTCGAGCCAAACGAGCTCAGACCCATCGGCACACCGCGGGCAGCGCTCGCCCGGGCGACGGCCACTTCGCCATCTGGGTGAACTGCCTGCACACCGGTTGGCGAGATCATCACCGGCATCGAAGAAGGCTGACCCATGATCGTGGTGGCCTGATCGAAGGCCGTTGATTGGCCGGCGGTGATAGGTCGAAAGCCGAGTTCGTCGAAGGCCGCGAGATTGTCATCTCTGGACACACCAGCCTCGGCGCCAGCCACTATCGCCCCGTAAACGCTGCGCGGGAGATGCCGTTTCGCTCGCTTCTGGGCCACCGCAACCGATTCAAACCACTCGTTGCTCACGCCGGAAGCTTACGAAAGCCTGCCCTCGACGTAAACCGCATCTAATCTGGGACCCCTTGATCGATCCAGCCACCGTCCACGCTGCCCTCCCGGGCTACGACCTCGGAGACGAGATCGGGCGCGGCGGCTGGGGCATCGTGTTCCAAGCCCGTCAACGCAGCCTTGGCCGCACCGTCGCCATCAAGCACCTCCCAGCAGCGCAGACAGAGGCGCCGCTCAATCGATTCGTCGAGGAAGCTCAGGTCGTTTCTCGCCTCGATCACCCACACATCGTCGATGTCTATGACTTCGTCGAGTATCAAGGTCATGGCTTCATCATCATGGAGTTCGTCAGCGGCGGCAGTGTCTGGGATGTCTTCCGCACGTCGGGTATCGACTCCGACGACGCTGTCGTTATCGGGCTGGCCGTTGCGTCGGCGCTCGAAACTGCCCACGCCCAACGGGTGATCCACCGCGACGTGAAGCCCGACAACGTGCTCTTGACTGGGGCGGGTGACGCGCGACTCACCGACTTCGGGAACCTGGCCGGAATCGGGTTCGGGCGGGCCCACACGACTGATCTCATTGGCACGCCGGCCTACATGTCACCCGAACAAATTGAAGGCGAGCCGCTCACCCCGGCCAGCGACGTCTACAACCTCGGCATTATGATGTACGAGCTGCTGAGCGGCACCCTTCCCTACGCCGAAACCACTGACCGGGCCCAGCTGCGAGACCAACGCTTCAACCAGGCGCCGATGCCACTCCCCGACCACGTGGCGCCAGCGACCCGAGACGTCGTGATGTCAGCCCTCGTGACCGACCCCAGTCAGCGGATTGGGTCGGCGGAGAGTTTTGGCGTGCAACTGGCGGCGGCTGCGACGTCCTGGTTCGGAACCGACTGGATCCGCCACGCTCGCGGCGACTTGCTCGACAACGGCCGTATCGGCAACGCGGCGCGCGTCAGTGGTTCGGTAACGGCCGCTGCGCCTTCGCAGCTGGTGAAGGCAGGCCTCGTCCAACCCCATCTACGGACCGGAACCGTCGTCCAGCCGGGCGCCCCTCAGACCGAGCAAACCCAGAGTCCGACGACTGACGCTGAAAGCGTCGCCGTCACGACACCGCCAACCCCACCCCCCGTTGAGGACTTCGTCACTATGAACAATGCACCTGGACCACCGCCTGGAGCGCCCAGCCTCGGGGTGCCGGAGGTCGTTGAGCCGGCCAAGTCAACCGGTCCGAAGAAGCTTGCAATCGTCCTTGTGCTCGGCTTTGGCGTGTTGGTAATGCTGATGATCGGCGCCCTGGCGCTGTTCGTCCTTACTGGGGGTGATACCCCGCTGTCGGCTGAGTACTGCGCAACGACGGAGACGCTGCAGACAGCGCTCGACACGAGTGGCGGCGGCGACATTGAAAAGCTGCGAGCCGCTGTTAACGACGGGGGTTCGCAGGCTCCAGCCGACATCGTCAATTCGTGGACCAGGCTTGCGGCCGCGATCGAGGACCTGACCACACCTGGGGCCGCAGCTGAGGCCGATGCTGCGACGGCTTCCATTTTCCGTCACGCCCAGGCATGCCCCTAGAGCGTCTAGAAGCAGAGGGTCCAGGGGCGCTCGAGGATCGGAACTGACGGGTCAGACGCGTCGAGCCAACACCAGAGCGAAGTCGGCGTTGGGATCTTGCCAGAACTCGTCGACCTCGAACCCGGCATCGGCAAGCTCGGCGCGAAGGTGCTCGGGTCGGAACTTGTTCGAAATCTCGACTCGCAACTCTTCGCCTTCGGCGAAGTCGACGTCGAGGTCAAGGCTTTCAATACGGACCTTGTGAGGCGAGTCGACCCGGAGCCGCATGTCGACGCGCTCCTGGAACCCATCCCACATCGGCACGTAGTCGTACTGGTCCGGGTCGAAGTCGGCCTCGAGGGATGAGTTCAGGACGGTCAAAACATTCTTGATGAAATCGCCCGTGATGCCTTGCGAATCGTTGTAGGCGTCCAGGATCCGGTCGACCGACTTGACTAGATCGACGCCGAGCAAAAGCCATTCGTCGGGATCGAGCGAGTCGGCCATCGAGCCGAGGAAAGCTCGCCTTTCCTCGTCATAGAAATTCCCGAGGGTCCCGCCCAGGAACGCAACCATTCGGCGACCTTCTGATGGGATATGACGGAGATGACGGGTGAAGTCGCCGACCACCGCGTGCACGTCGAGACCTTCGTATCGCTCGGCGAGCATCTCGGCTGCTTGAAGCAACGTGGCTTCGCTCACATCGAGTGGCACGAAGCGTTCCAGTTGTCCAGCTGCCCAGAAGGCATCGAGCAATGTTCGGGTCTTGTCGCTGGTGCCCGACCCAAGCTCGACCACCGTGGTGGCTCCTGTTCGCGCCACGATGTCGGCAGAACGCTCGGCCAAGATGGACCGCTCGGCCTCGGTTGGGTAGTACTCGGGCAGTCGGGTGATCTGATCGAAGAGCTGCGATCCGCGGTCGTCGTAGAGCCACTTGGGCGGGAGCACCTTCGGCGAGTTTGTGAAGGCGCGCGTGATGTCTTCACGCATAGCTCCCTCGGCCCAGTCAGCGGGAAGGTGGGTAGCAACGGTGATCGATTGGTCTGCCATGCTCGGTCTCCTAGGCCTCGTCGGCGAGGCGGACACCGGCGAGGTGCCAACGGGTGTGGGGGTGGAAAAAGTTGCGATAGGTCAGGCGGGTGTGATCGTTCGGTGTGAACGAGCACCCGCCGCGTAGGACCATCGTGTTCATCATGAACTTGCCGTTGTACTCGCCAATGGCGCCGTCGACCGGACGGAATCCGGGATAGGGGCGGTAAGCCGACTCCGTCCATTGCCAACATTCGCCATACATCTGAGAAAGTCCCGACGAGCCATGGGCACCGCTCGGGTGCAGGGTTTGGAAGTTGCCGACGACCGGTACGTCGTGAGCAGCGTGCTCCCACTCGAACTCGGTGGCAAGCCGTTTGCCAGCCCAGGTTGCGTAGGCGTCCGCTTCGTAGAACGACACGTGACAGACCGGCTCATGTCGATCGAGCGGGCGGCTGCCGTTGAGTGTGTGAAGTCGATGCCCCGACGACGACTGACGCCAGTAGAGCGGGGATTCCCAGCCCTCGGCCAGTCGTTTGTGCCAGCCGTCAGAAAGCCAAATCTCCGGCCGGTGATATCCGTCGTCGGCCATGAAGTCGAGCCACTCACCGCAGGTGATGAGCCGATTGGCCAATTGGAAAGGATGGACGAGGGCATCGTGGCGCGGTCCCTCGTTGTCGAAGCTGAAGCCGTCTTCGTCGTCGTTGCGGCCAACGGATACCACGCCCCCGTCGAACGATGTCCATTCGATCGGGCCTGGGTCGGCCACATCGACATGAGGGTTGTCGCTGTACGCCGGTTCGGTGGGGTTCAGCGACAGGACGTGTTTGATGTCCATTAACAGCAGCTCTTGGTGCTGTTGTTCGTGGTGGCAGCCAAGCTCGATCAACGGAACCAGGGTGGCCGACAATTCAGGGTCGGCGTCGGCCAGGAGAGCGACAACTCGTTGGTCGATGGCCTCTCGATACTCGCCGATCTCGGCTGCGCCCGGTCTCGATATCAGTCCCCGATTCGGACGCGGGTAACGCTCGCCAACCTGTTCGTAGTAGCTGTTGAACAGATAGCTGTAGCCGTCATCGAAGGGCGAAAAATCTGCCTCGTACGGTGCCAGAAGGAAGGTCTCGAAGAACCAGGTGATGTGGGCTCGATGCCACTTGGTTGGGCTCGTGTCTGGCATCGACTGAACCGTCTGGTCCTCGGCCGACAAGGGTGCCGCAAGTTGCTCGGTGTAGCCCCGGACACTCAGGAAACGATCGATTGCTGCCTGCGTGTCAACAGTGGTCGTGGCGAGATTCACGATGTAGCAACCTTAGACCGCGGCGAGTTGTTCCCGCACCGCACCTAACAAATCGATCGATCGGACGGCTTCGGTGGCGGTGACAACCCCGCCTGCCGTGGCGGTACGAGCGACGATGTCGTCAACACCGATGGCGGCGAAGGGCGCGAGAGCGTCGACAACACGCTCGACGCCACCGAACACCAAGACCTCGGGAGACATACCGCGGTAGCCACCCGCAATGATCTGCTCACCAGTGGTCACGGCGGCGCCATCATCGTCGGCGACGAATACATCGCGCCGGAGCGCGACCCGAGGCGTCGTGCCGTAGTGCGAGCAACGGTCGCGGTAGCGCTCGATGGCGGGAGCAAGATCGGCGAGAGTGATACCTGGACTGACGTACCAAACATCGCCGTCGCGTGCCGCTCGCTCGAGCGGGGCATCTCCCGTGCCCGAACCAATCCACCACTCGACCGGCTGCGGTGGCCGCGGGTTGATGGCGGCACCGGTGATGCCAAAGGTCTCGTTGTCGACAACTTCTCCGGCGAACAGTCGTTTCATGACCTCGATGGCCTCGTCAGTCACGCTGCCCCGACGACGGAGCTCAACCCCCATGCCATCGAACTGTGACTTTCCCCCGCCAATACCGGTCTGCACGATAAAACGGGCGTCGCTCATGGCCGCGAGGGTGCCGATCTGTTCGGCCGCAAGCACGGGATTCCATAGCGGAAGAAGCAGAAGGAGCCCCAACGATCGGTTCGCCGGCCAGTCGGCCATGATGCGCCCGATCATCGGTACGTTCTGCACATAGCTACCGGAGGGCCCGACCGAGTGGTGGTCGCCCAAGCTGAGATGATCGAGGTTGGCGGCGGCCGCCGCTTGTGCCCGTTCGATTACTCGTCTGGTCGCTTCCGCCGGGTCGATTCCCGCGTGATCGCTCGTAATACTGATGCCAAGGCGCATCCAGCGAGGCTAGGTCGCCGGCGAGATGGTGTCGTCGTCACCAGCCGCCTCGGCTCTACCACCAGCCGCCTCGGCTCTACGCTTGGGCTGATGGACACAGAGGGCAAGATCGAGACAGCGGGGGAACCCGATGCCACCCGTTCTCTCGGATCGCTCACGACCAACGAACTCAGCGGCGAGCCGGCCACCACGTTGATCGTTCCTCTGGGCGCGACCGAACAGCACGGCCCCCATTTACCGCTCGACACCGACACGGCCATTGCAACAGCGTGGGCCAATCGAGTGGCGGCTCGGCTAGGAGACTCGGTGGTTGCCCCAGCACTGCCGTACGGGTCGTCTGGTGAGCACCAGTCATTCGCCGGCACGCTCTCGATCGGGCGGGAGGCGCTACGAACCGTCATCATCGAGCTGACCCGCTCGGCCGCTATCCACCATCAGCGGGTCGTGTTCGTCTCCGGTCATGCGGGCAACGCCGAGCCGCTTCGGGAAGCCGTGAGCCAGCTGATCGATGAAGGCCACCACGTTTCGTTGCTCCTGCCCCTCATCGAGGGTGCCGATGCTCACGCCGGGCGAACCGAAACATCAATCATGTTGGCCATTGAGCCAGATCATGTGCGCACCGACCATCTCGAAGTCGGTTGCATGTCGCCGCTTTCCAGCATCATCGACCAGTTGCGCCTCGGTGGAGTTGCCGCTGTTGCTCCCAATGGCGTGCTCGGCGACCCAACCCTGGCCACCGTGGCTGAGGGCGTCGAACTTCTCGTCCGTCTCGACAAAGCACCAGTCGAGGGAAGCCCTTTGACTCGCCGACAGAACACGACTGCTAAGTTCGGACCAGCGTGACACCGACCAGCTATGGACCAGCGACGCTGGCCGCCGTCGACGACATCGTCATTGGCCGCCGACGCGAGATCGAACTGGTGGTCGCGGCTCTGATGGCGGGTCGCCACCTCTTACTCGAGGGACCACCGGGAACCGGCAAGTCCACCATTCTCCGCTCCGTGGCCGAGGCATCTCGGCAACCCTTTTCGTTCGTTGAAGGCAACGCCGAGCTCACGCCAGCAAGGCTGGCCGGGCACTTCGATCCTGCCCAGGTTCTTCAGACGGGCTACCGCGAGGACGTCTGGGTCGACGGTCCACTGGCTGAGGCCATGCGAACCGGTGGCCTGCTCTACGTCGAAGAAATCAATCGGGTTCCCGAGGAGACCCTGAACGTGCTCGTCACCGTGATGTCGGAGGGCGAGCTCACCGTGCCTCGATTGGGCACCATCGCAGCGGCTCCTGGCTTTCGGCTGGTTGCAGCGATGAACCCCTTTGATGCCATCGGGACCGGCCGCATTTCAGGCGCTGTCTACGATCGCGTTTGTCGGGTCGCAATGGGTTACCAGTCGGCGGACGACGAAGCCTCTATTGCCCGTTCGGCATGTGGGAACCAGTGGCCTGCCACCTATCTCGACGGCGTCATCAACGTTGTGCGCGACACTCGTCAACATAGCGACCTTGCGAGTGGATCATCAGTGCGAGGGGCCATCGACCTGCTGTTGCTTTGCCGCGACCTGGCAACTCTTCGCGAGAGCCAGCCCACTGACTTCGCTGTTGGCCACGATGCTGCGCTCACGGCGCTCAGCGGGCGAGTGCGAGTTGCCGACGCATCGACTGCGACAGCAGACGAGATCATCGGTGAAATCTGGCACCGCCACATGGCCACCGCCGAAACCGAACAAGTCGGGCCCGACACGTCGGCCAAGGAGAGTCCGAGCCCGGCGGGAAAAGACCGCAGCCGCCGACCGGCGGCACCGACTCCGAACGAGTTCTGACAGGCGACAAGGCCGCGGCAGAGATTGACAAGGCCCGGCACCGCTCTATCAGTCGTCGTGATCTCGCCACAGACCGACGATTCGGCGACGTCTCCCCAAGACTGGGTGAGCTGGACGAAGAGGTCTTTGCCCAGCTGATCGACG
>JBLINY010000043.1:0-32837 GCA_047638695.1 Acidimicrobiales bacterium
ACGCCCACCCGGAAGATCTCCTCGGCCTTTATGAGGGCATCCCTCAAACAGAACGAGACGACTACGGCGGATTCGAGCTCCCCGACCGCGTCACGCTCTACCGCTTGGCCCTGTGCGACATGGCGGTTGATCGTCAACACCTAGAGGACGAGATACTGGTCACCGTTGTTCACGAACTCGCACATCATCTCGGCATCGACGACGAGCGGCTGACTGAACTTGGTTGGGACTGAACCCAGTCGTCTCCACCAGGACGCGTTCGCCATGCAAGCTGGCAACAGTCATCGGCGACGAAGCGGCCTGGGTGGGAGCGCACGCCTGAGGGTGTCGTATCGCTCCGGATCGCCCTTCTGAGTTGGGTTTCTCCAGCCCTATTAAATGTCTGTGATGTCCGCATGTTTGTCTGCGATGGAGGGAGCGTGAGTGCGCTCCCCCAGATCGTTGAAGCGACACAACGTTCACGCGACACGACAGGGTGGTCATCATGGAGAACAGACAAGCAATCGAGCGGCCGATCGAAAGGCCAGTTGGCCGAACGCGCCCACGGCGGCCACTCGCCTCCCTCTGTGTGCTCGCCCTGATTGCCGCATCGCGTTCGTCGGGATCGAGCACCGGGGCGGCCGACACAGAAGAAGAACCTGTCGCCACCGCGGCAACTCCGGAAGCCGACACAGAGCCCGAGACCGGGGTAGACACCGAGCCAGAATCCACTCCGTCATCGGAGATCGCTCTTCGCTGGGAGCAAGGTTGGAGCGGACCGATTCCGGCCGGAACGGTCCGGCTGCCCGAGTTGGGAGGCATCCAGTTCGAGCTCGAAACCGAACGAATGGCATACCAAGACCGCGCCTTCACGATTCTGCGAGTGCAGGAAGAGCCCGTCGTCCACGAGGTCAACCTCTTGGCACCGACAGCAACACCTGACGGTGAAGCAATCACCACCATCGACGAACTGGTGGTTGCACTGACCGACTTCGTCGGGGCCGACCTCGTCGAAGCTGGACTCGGTTGAAACTCAGCTGGGGGTCGCCCGTGCGTTCGATTTCGTGGTGGGCGATAGGCAAGTCGATCGCGAAACGGCGTTTCTGGAAGCCGGTTCCGGTGGATGGGACCCTTGGGAGTTTGGCCGATTCTGGCTTTTGGACACCGAACGTGGCGTCCTCATGGTGACCGCTGAGTCGCAGGTACAGGAGTCCGACTTATTGGACGAGACAATCGCCATGGCCGAGACGGTGCTGGCCACGATCGAATTCGTCGAGATCGAGGAACCACCTGCTGGTGATGGTGCCCGGTCGTGATCGAGACCGCCGTCACCAATAGTGCGAGTGGATTCGAGGGCACGTTCGTCGTCACCGAGGGCGCTGATGTTCTCGGGTGCTCGGGTGGCTCGCTCGTGGGGTCTGAAGGACCGAGCCAGCAGATCCGGGGCTTGATCCAGGAATTGACCTGTGACGGCGGATCCGCCGTCGGAACCCTCAGGATCTACATTGAAGCAAGCGGCTGGCACGGAGACCGCGACGTGACCGGTCCGTGGGTGATCGACTCCGGCGACGGCGACTTCGCTGACTTCACGGGCAACGGCGCCTTGGCTGCTGACCTTGTTGGCCGGGGCGAGAGCGGCGGCGCCACCTGCACAGGTGAGCTCGTAGCTAACTAGAGCCGATAGCCGAGCGGCGGCTCTTGAACGAGCCGCCGCTCGTTCAAGAACGGGATATCCCCACGAACTCAACCGCGGTCGGAAAGTGCCGAGTGATAGTGATGAGTTTCAAAAAGTCCGGTCTCGTCACCTGTGCCACATTGGGTTTGCTCTTCAGCGCGTGTGGAGGCAGCAGCGATGCAGCCGAGCCCGCTGACGACGGAGCAGATCGCCAGGCCGTGATCGACTGGATGCTGGGTGAGGGCGAAACTCAGGAGTCGGCGGAATGCTTCGCCGACGAACTAACGCAGTACACGGCCGCTGACTTCGGCGCCTTCGACAGCGCAGAGTCAGAAGCCGATTTGCCCGAGGGTATGAGCGACGACGTGCTGGCTGCCGCCGGCAAGTGCGCCGAAGGCTAATCAGGATGGGTTGAGCGGGTCAGGATTGCGTTGCAAGCAGCTTGGCGTTGTCGGCCTCGGTCGGGGGGCTGATGTGATAGAGCTTCTCCGCATTCGCCCACAGGATCTTCCGGCGGGTCTCGTCGTCGCTATCGCCAAGCCCCTTCTCAATACGGTCATGTACTTCGTCGCCGTAAAGACAGGTCGGGTGCGGGAAGTCGGTTTCGAACAGGATCCGATCGACTCCGACCTTGTCGATCAGTCGTCGTGGTGCCACCTGTTCGAACCAGTAACAGGCGTAAACGTTGCTGGCGAAGTACTCCGAGGGCAGGCGATCGAGGTCGGGCCGCTCCTCGGGCACCCGATTGCCGAGGAACTGATAGTCGAGTGCTTCGAGGGCAAACGGAATCCAACCGATTCCGGACTCAACCGAAACAAACTTGATGTCGGGGTGTCGGGCCAGCACGCCTGAGATCAGCAGATCCATCAACTGGAAGCCGTTGGCCAAGAAGATGTTCACCGAACCTGCGGCGAAGGTAGCCATACGGCCGTACGCCTCTACTTGCTTGCGGCCAAGACCGGCCTCCATGTTTCCAGAGCCAATGTGGAAACTAACCGGGAGGTCGAGCTCGACCGCGGTGCGCCACAGCGGATCCCAGTGCGGGTCACCGAGCATCGGCTGATCGAAGGCGTGAGGCTCGCCGGTGAAGAGGATGCCCTTGTGTCCCATGGCGGCGCAGCGCTTCACCTCGGTCACGGCGGCATCAACATCCCAGAACGGCGTCGATGCGATGGGCAACAATCGGCGTGAGTCGGCCGAGGCCCACTCGGTCTGCCAGTTGTTGTAGGCCTCGACGCAGGCCAGCATCAGGTCGCGGTCGCCGAGCTTGAGGAACTCCTGGTTGCCGAAACCGGCCACGTTCGGATACATCACCATCGACCAGATACCCATCGAGTCCATGTACTTCAGTCGCTCATCCGCATTGTGAGCGCCGGGGTGCATGTCTTCATAGGTGGCGGGCCACGACTGCATGTCGCCCCGGCCGGCGGTGGCCGTAAGGCCGGCGAGGGCAAGCTTCTTGTCGCCGAGGTACCAGGCGTCGCGATCGGCCCGGTCCCGCTTGACGTACGGCACTCGATCTCGCATGGAAGCCGGGACCCGAGACACCCAAAGGTCGGGGGCCTCGGTCACGTGCGTGTCAACATCGTTGATGTAGTACTCGGTCGGATGATTGGCCATGGCTCTCACGTTAAACCGGTTCTTCGGGCCAGGGCCAAGAAGTCGACGAAGGCGATCTTCGACATTGCTTGCTTTCCATGCTCTTGGGACACTTGCCGTCATGGTCTGGTCCGCGGATGTAGACGTCAGGGTGCGAGACGATCTCGTTGAAGCTCAACGACTTGCGTGGAGCACCATCGGGGCATGTGGCACCTGGTGGACGGGCGCGGAGCGGGTCGCAATCGCGGAAGTTGTCGTTGCTGCAGTGACCGATCCCGAGCCTTTGGCCCCGTGGGTGGCCCGCTCGTCGGTGGCCGACCAGCGCATGCCTGAGAACTTGCCGGCTGCAGCAATCGACGCCGCCTACCGACTAGCCCGATCACCGGGCACCCTGACCGGCGACTGGTACCGGTCGATCATCGGGGCGGGGCTAACCCCCGGCCAATATGTGGAACTTGTAACGCTCGTCGTTCGCGTGGCCGCGATCCAGCGGTTCGCCACAATCCTGGGCGCCGAACTGCCACCGCTACCCGAACCGGCAGCGGGCCAGCCGTCCCGATCCGAACCGACCGGTCTCGACCAGCACCATCATTGGGTACCCATCGTGCGCCCAGCAGACGCCGACGAAGAACTCGACTGGTTGTACAGCGGCGGCTTCGCACCCAACGTCCGTCGCGCACTTTCAGCTGTGCCCGAGTCCTATCGCCAGATCAATCCGCTGCAGCAGGCCGGCTATCTGCCTATGGGCAAGATGATGGCCCTCGACTGGCATCGCCCGGGTCTGGATCGGCGCCAGATGGAGCTGGTGGCGGCGAAGACGTCACAGGTCAACGAGTGCTTCTATTGAACGACGTCCCACTCGATGCTGCTCGGTCTGAGCAGCGACAGTCAGGGCGAGTCGGTCGACTTCTCGGCTATCACCGATGGCGGTGACAACGGGGTTCCGCACGGAGATCTCCTCGTTCGTTTCAGCCAAGTGGCCGCCTCGCTCGATAGCACTGAGTCCGAGCTAGCCGCAGTCCGTGCCGAGGTCATCGACGCAATGGGCGAGGTCGGGTTTGTTGAGGCCGCTGCGACGGTGGCCAACTTTACGATGATGACCCGCATCGCCGACGGCACCGGCACGCCACTCGACCCAGGAACCGTCGAGCCAAGTGCGCCCATGCGTGAAGCCATGAAACTTGACGGACTGGTATCAGCCCGTCACTGACACCGCCACACAACGCTGCGACCCTCAACGCCGGTGAAAAGGATGCGACGTCGGCGACATGAAGCGAGAGGGCAATTGTCATCGGGGTGCGGCAGCTCTCGGCGCCGAACAGGAGAGCTTGAGCGGCGTCAGCGTCGCCAGCGGCAAGGTAAGCCGGCACCCGGATGCTGTCGCCTGACCCCCACACGTTCGGGAAGCGACCCAACTCCCTCGCCACTCGATGGGCTCCCGCGTAGTCGCCAAGGGCATGACTTCCAAGAAGTCGGCGAAGCCGTCGACAAGGTGTTCGCAGTTGTCGAGGATCACGAGAGCACGTCGTCATGCACCGCTAACGATGCCGACATGGCGGAAGACGGTTCATGGCCGGTCTTGATTGCCAGCTTGGGTTTGCTCGATGGGGGCACAGGGGCTGGCGAACGGGGCGGCTAGCTGCAATCGGTGGCAACGCCGAGTGCGGCACACACCTGGTGCATCCGAGCCCCGCTGAGCGTCCCGAGGCGTTCGATCATCACTCCGACCGAAACCGACTCGACCGAGTCGAGATTCACGGCGCTCCGCAAAGGAATGGGGTCGTCCCCAGGTTCGAGCACAACTTCGCTGGGCAGGCCGCGGATTGTGGTTGTGCAAGGCGCCACCAGTGCCCGACCCAGGCGGGGAATCGCAACGTTGCGCGACAGCACCACTACTGGTCGCCGGCCAACATCGGGCGGTTCGCACCACCAAACCTCGCCTCGCAACGGAATCGTGCTCATGTGGCCGATGCCGCGTCTCGGAAGGACCCGAGGTCGCCCCACTCATCGGGTTCAGCGATTGGCTGCTCGGTGTACGCCGTGTCGTAGGCTTCATCGATCCGCACCCGGCGATAGTTGGCGAGAAGCGCCGACAATGCAGCGTCGATGAGCTCGGCATCGGTGGTTCCAGCGCCGGTGTCTCGCGCTCCTTGTAGCAGTGCACTGTCGACAGTCGTACTGATGCGGACTCTGGCCATGCTACAAGTATGCCACAGTTGTGGCATATAGATTTGGCCACAGGCCGGCTCTGCTCACCTGCGGCGCTGTTCGCTCGACCTCGGTTAACGACGATCCACACTGGTTACAAAACTTGGAAGCGGCCGGTTACGACGTCCCACAAGATGAGCACACCAGGGCTTACACGAACCCACAGTCGGAACAGAAACGCGCATCCACCGCATGGTCGTGCCCGCATCCCCCGCACTCAGCCAGTGCCGCTTCCCTCCTCAGACAACACTAGAGGCGAGAGGTACGCTGCGGCTTCCTTCGACAGGGACGAGATGGGCCGCGTTGTGCTGTTTGCCTGAGCTAGGCGCACTCTCTCGACTCTTGGGCCAACGTGTAAAGGTCCTCATGGACACTGTCGGCATCGAGAAAGCGATCATCCACAGCTTTGACTCTGCTCGCGAGATGGCGATGGTCTTTGCTGCGCAGTACCCCGAGCGAGTGTTCGCCCGCATGAGCGACCTCAAGCCTGACAACGCCGATCTCGCATCGCTGGGCCGCTTCGAACGTCAAGTTGCGGCCCGGTTGGGTGATCGAAAGTGACGCGAGGTGCTCGACGCCCACGATCGCCTCGTCGCTACCGCAGTCGAGCGGTTTGACGGGCGCCTTGTGAAGACCAGTGGCGATGGAGCGCTCGCTACCTTCAGCAGTCCCGGCCGAGCAATTGCTACCGCCCGCGCCATCGGTGACGGCACCGAGGCTCTGTGTCTCGAGGTGCGACCCGGGATTCACACCGGAGAGTGCGAAGTGCGGGGCGATGACGTCGGTGGAATCGCCGCGCACATTGCGGCCCGGATCGCCGGGATGGCCACCAGCGGCCAGGTGCTCGTCTCCCGAACAGTTACCGACTTGGTGGTAGGCGGTGACGTGGTGTTCGCCGATGAGGGCGAGCACGAGTTCAAGTGTGTCCCCGGGAGCTTCCAGATTTACTCGGTGTGCTGAACGAGGCCAGGCGTTGTAGCTCAGCTCATGTACCGATGACGGCCAGCCCCATGGACCGGGCCGCCTGCGCCTGGCGTACATCGAAGGTCAACATTGTCGTCGTCCTTCCCGACCGCAGAGCGGCGGCGATGTGCAGCGCATCGAGCGAACGACAAAGCGTTTGTTCCGACACCCTGGCAGCCTCATTGCAAGTGGCAGCATCGACCGCGATCAGAGCGAATGCGTCCAGATCGTCAAGGAGCTGCCGTTTTGCCGTCGCAGCCTGATTCTCATCGAGCAGACGGGCGAGATTGCGGCGAACCTCAACTTCGGTGATGCGGCATGTCGCCACGACCGGGTCGCTGGCCATGAAGTCGATCGCAGCCATGGAGTCGTGTTCGTGTACATACCGCTTCAGTAGGGCACTGCTGTCGACATAGAGGACCACGTCAAACACCGCGATCGTCATCGAGCACCGCGGCAATTGAACGCCGACTCTCGAACAGCAACGGCTCACCAAGAGTCGTTCGCCGCGGTGGGTCAACCCAACCAGCTTCGATGCCGCGAGCAAGTTGCGAGGGACCCGAGATGGGAACCAGCTCGGCCACGGGCCGCCCGCGGTCGGTCACCGTCACCCGCGCTCCCTCGGACACGCTGGCGACGTACTCGGAGAGCTTGGCCTTGAGCTCTCGGATACCAACGTTCAGCTGGTCGGTATTCACATGATCAGTATCCATGTAGTCACACTATCGAACCCGTGTGACTACATCACCAAGGTAATCTTCCCGTTCGCCCTACATCAGTGAGAGGCCAAGCTCGACGTCACTCGAGGCATTCGGCGGCAGCGAGTTCAGCGATCTTGTCGCCGTCGTAGCCAAGGATGTCGCTCAGAATCTCGAAGGTGTGCTGCCCATAGGTCGGACCCGCCCACTCGTAGCGGCCGTGGCTGCGCGACAACAAATAGGGCGGGTTGTCGACCATCACCTTGCGGGCCTCGGGATGCGGCCGCCAGTCGTACTGGCCCCGCATGACCAACTGAGGGTCCATGATCGAGTCACCGGAGTCCACAACGTGATGGGCCGGGATGTCGTGAGCCTGCAATCGAACCGTGAGACCTGCGGCGTCTTGGCCTGCCGTCCACTCCCCGATGATCGTGTCGATGGCGTCGCGCTCGTCGAGGCGGCGTTGGGTCGACCAGTCGGCCATGTCGTCTTGACGCATCTCAATGCACAGTGAGCGCCACTGTTCGTCGGTCTGGCAAACAATCGCAATCCACCGATCGTCGCCCTCTGCCGGGTACACCCCATGAGGCGACATGTCGGCGTCGAAGTTGCCCGATCGCGTAACCATCTCGGCACCCCGCTGACGCTCGATCAACGCGGGGCTGAGCAAATGTGTTGCCGCTTCCATCTGAGAGAAGTCCAAATATTGGCCCTCGCCTGTGCGGCGCCTGTGGTCGAGCGCGGCCAGAATGGCCATCACGCTGAATCGGGGCGATGTGAAGTCCGTGTAAGCCATGTAGGGCCCCGCCGGAGCGCGGTCTGGCCAACCCGTGATGTCGAAGAACCCGGCGACAGCGGCGGCGAGGTTTCCGAAACCAGCGAAGCCAGCCATCGGGCCGGTCTGACCCATCACACAGCTCGACAGCATGATGATGCTGGGGTTGATCTCCTTGAGCTCTTCGTAGCCGAAGCCCATCGAATCCATCGTTCCTGGCGTGAACGATTCGGTGACGAGATCGGCCCAACCCGCCAGGTCCTTCACCACCTCGCGAGCCTCGGGTTTGGCCAGGTTGAGCGTGAGACCCATCTTCCCGGCGTTGGCCAGGTGCCAGGTGATCGCGTTCTCCTGACCGGGGATGTTGTCGCGATGGCCGAGCGAGGCACGAAGGAGGTCGGGCCGGTGCTCGGACTCGACGCGAATAACGGTGGCTCCCCAGTGGGCGAGCACTCTGGTGGCCAGCGGCATCGCCGCCACCCATGCAAGGTCGAGCACCTTGACGCCAGCGAGCGGTTTCGCCGGCGCGTCGCCTGAATGGGGAAGCGGCGCCGGCCGATCTTTAGCGAGTGAGCCGGGGCCCGAGTTCAGCGATGGGGCTGCAGCCAGTGCGGACAGTGGGGTGACCGATGCCTTCACCATCGCTCCGGAATGACGGATGCCGTCGATCGGTTCCCAATAATCGCGGGCGTCGAGCTGGGGATTGGCGAGCACATCGTCAATGTTCGCGACCGGCACAATCAGAAGTGATCTCTCAGTTGCAGCTGCGGCCAGCTCCGCCTTGGTCTTGGTGGCGGTGAACACCTCGATCTCATCCATGATCGAGTCAAATTCGTCCAGGCTGTACTCGCCGTCCTGGATCTTCAGGGCGAAGTCCACGTAGTCACGGGCCAGGGTGTCATCACGACACATCCCCTCGGCGTGCATCCACTCGATGAGGCGGCGGGTGTAGGGACCGCCCATAGGCCCGAAAAGCACCGACACAACGACATGGCCGTCCGAACTCGGGTAAACCCAACGGACCTTCAGCGTGCCGAGGAACACGCCACCGCCCGCACGGCGGACCTTCGGAAGACCGGCCGGTGCGTTCATGGTGGAGGGAAGCGATGCACCGAACATCGATGCCTGGACCGCGCAGTCGACGTGCTGACCAAGGCCCGACGCGGCGCGCTCGTGAAGTGCGACAAGAGCGCCCACCACCCCCTCGGAACATGCGTGCATCCATGCTTGGGGAACCGCCGTGCGGACCGGGGGCCGATCAGGGTCTCCAGTGACCTTCATCTGACCGCTCGAGGCAACCAATGTCAGGTCCGTGGCGATCCAGCTCGCCTTCGGTCCCTCCATCCCGAACGGGGTGAGGGCCAACGTTACGAGCGTGGGGTCTGCCGCTCGCAGGTCGGCGACGAACGCGAGGTCGGCGGGTAGCCCGTTGGCAATCACGAGGTCGGCGTTCTTCGCCAGTTCCGCGATCGCATCCGCTTCAGCAACCACCGACGTCTTGCCCCTGTTGTACGCCTCGAACCACGCGTTTCGCTCATAGCCCTCTGGGGGCTCGACGAGCATCACGTCCGCGCCAAGTTGGGCCAACAGGAAGCCGGCCATCCAGCCGTCCTGGTCGGTCAGATCCAATACCCGATGAGCCGCAAGCATCCAGATACCCCCGTGCAGTCGATTCCAACCCATCCTGTCATTACGGTGACGGCGGGACGATCTTTGGGGGTGTGTCCAATGGCCACGCAATTGCGACGATATGAAGCCGAGCTCGATTGGTTGGATGATCTGGCCAACTGGTTCGTCGACTCGGCGACCTGAGGTCTCGATGCTCAATACGATTCGGGTTCTGGACCTAACGCAGTATTTATCGGGGCCTTCGTCGACCCAAATGTTGGCGCACCTTGGGGCCGATGTCATCAAGGTCGAGTTCGGACCGGCGGGAGATCCGACTCGGTCGCTGCCGGGCTTGCGGAACGACCGCAGTGGGTTCTTCGTGCAGCAGAACCGCGGTAAGCGCAGCATCTGCGTCGACTTCGCCGACCCCCGTTCGCATGAGCTGATCGCCGAGCTCGCCGGTGAGTGCGATGTGATGGTCGAGAACTTCAGCGCCGGCGTTCTCGAACGACGCGGACTCGACTACGTCGCGCTGTCCAAGCGATACCCAAAGCTGATCGTGGCATCGATATCGGCTTTCGGCCGTACCGGCTCTCTGGCGCACTTGCCCGGATACGACATCATCGGCCAGGCATACTCGGGCGTGATGGCCGTCACCGGCGAGCCCGATGGGTTCCCGCAGGCCGCCGGAGTCGGCATTGCCGATTGCTCGGCCGGGGCATTCGCGTTCGGTGCCATCGGCCACGCACTGTTCGCCCGCACGCTGACCGGCGAGGGTCAGCACATCGATGTCTCACTCGTCGAGTCGCTGTTCACGATGCAGGCACTTGCGGTGCAGAGGCCGAGCGTCGAAGGGTTGGATCATCGCCAGGTCCGAAGCGGTCGGCTCCACGGAGCGGTCGCACCCACCGGCTGCTACCGGTCACCCGACGGGTTCATCGCAATCCAGGTGCTCGCTCCTCAGTGGGATCGACTATGCGAGGCGGCCGCGTCCGTCGGATTGGGCGACGATGCTCGCTTCACCACATCGGAGCTGCGGGCTGAGAATCGCGAGGTTCTGGCCGAGGTCCTGGAAGCGTGGATGCTGACGTTCGCGACTGACGAGGAGCTGTTGAAGACGCTCGAGGAGCATCGGTGTCCAGCCTCACCGATCGTCGATCCGGCCGAGGCCGGCAACTACCCCTGGTTCCGCGAGCGCGGTGCGTTACGAGACATCACCGACCCGTTCATCGGGGAAATGACCGTGCCAGGGTTCCCGATGCACTTCAGCGGCCACGGCGAGCCCGGCGACGAGAGTCCTGCTCCGACCCTTGGCGAGCACAGCAGGGACGTGCTGACCGACGTTCTCGGTTATGACGAGGCGCAGATCGACAGGTTGTTCGCCGCCGGAACCGTGTCGGCGCCGGCACTTCCTTAGACGCTCGAGGGTCCGTATGTGATGTTTGAGCGACGACCTTCTACCGTTGCGCGGGTGCAAATTGAAGAGGTGCCAGCCGAGCAAGAGCTAATCCACCACCGCGCTTATGACGTGCAGGTGTTCCGAGTCGACGAGAGCCACTTGCGGATCCGGGGTCGGGTGACCGACACGAAGCCCGACGGGCTCTGGTTCCTCGACGGGGATAAGCCGATGGTCGGCCACGACATGGTGGTTGATCTGATCGTCGGATTCCCGACGATGGAGATCGTCGACGCGGTGGCGGTCATGGACACCATGCCGAATCGCGTCTGCCAAGACGGACTGCCGACCTACAAGCAGCTCATCGGGGTGTCTATCTCCCGCGGGTACACGCACAAGGTCCGGGAATTGTTCGGTGGACCGCGGGCATGCACCCACATCACCGCTCTGCTGCTGGCGATGGGTCCGGCGGCTACGCAGTCGTACTTCGGGATGCAACGTCGGAACGACCAGTCGCAGGGTCAACCGGTTGGGATTACGACAAGGTCGGAATCTGAGCTCTCAGTTCATCTGATGAAACAGCAGCGCGGACACTTCGCCCGCAACCAAAACACGTGTCATGTCTGGGCCGACGACGGACCTATGGAGCAGAAGATCAAAGCGGGCGAGGAGCTCGATCCGCCGCTCTGGGCCATCGAACGCATGGAAAAGCTCGGCCTCGACCCCATGGAGACCTGGCGCAACGCGCGCTGACCGAGATTGGCCGATCATCAGCGAGGCAGACTCGCACCGTGTGATCCGGGCCTTGTTGCTACTCGAGGTTGCTACTCGGTGTCGTTACTCGATGCCGAATGAGGTGCCGGCGTGATGGGCGGCGGCGATGTCGGTCATCTTCGAGAACGTGATGCCGAGGTCAGCGATCTGATCGATCCAATTCTCCATCGCGAGGAGACGATGTCCACGGCCGATCACCTGCGGGTGGAAGATCGGGGTGACCACGCCCGCCTGTACGTCGCGAGCCATCCACTCAACATCGCCGGTGAAGTTCGCAAACATGTCCTCCGGTCGTTTCAGCCCGGGCATCAACATGCGCTTGAACGTGACGAACTCGAGGTAGACGTAGTCGTCGAGGGTCCACGACCACGGCAACTCGACCAGTGGTGTATCCCGACCGAATTTCACCGGGCCGTCCATTGGATACTCGTCGCCGGAACGAAGTGCGTAGGGCTGGTAGTCATGGCCCATAAGCGAGGAGTCATAGGTCATGCCGTACTCGACGAGCAGGTCGATCGTCTGGTTCGTCATCTCCCCGGCGGGCGAGCGGTAGCCGGTCGGCGCCGCGCCGGTCAGCTTCTCGACCAGCTCGATGGTCCGAACGAACAGCGCCCGTTCTTCCTCCTCCGAGAGCAGCGGGTTCAGCTCGTGGGTGTAGCCGTGCAGCCCGACCTCGCACCCATGGTCGGCGACCATCTTGCACACGTCGGGGTAGGTCTCAATCGTGTGGCCGGGAATGAACCAAGTGGAGCCGATGTCGCGCTTTTCGAGCATCTTCAGGATGCGCGGCACGGCAACGGCACCGAATTCGCCTCGTGATACCGGCGTCGGCGTGCCCATGCGTCGCATCAGCCAGACAGACGGGCCGTCGAAGTCGAAGGTGAGGCACACGTGCCCTCGGTCGTTGACGGTAAAACTCATGACGGTTCTCTCCCGGTAAGGAATTGTTGTTCAGACCAGCCCTCTTTATAGGGCGTTGATTCGAGATCAGACACTCGAGATCAGACACTCGAGATCAAACATTGGTCGGCGTCTCCAAGAGATCGGTGACCGCTGCTCCCACTTGTGTGCCCGAGAAGAAGTCGGGATCGTTCGCCGTCCAGAAATGAGCCGGGTTCGTGAACGTAAAGTCGCGGAAGTCGTCGCGAGACATCACGCCATCGGTCACCATGCCCCACGCCGACGGCAGCACCCGCTCCATTCTCGTCACGTCGAAGTGGCCGATGTCGGAGCTGAAGAGTGCATTGAGCCTCGCTCCGAAGGGGTTGGCCTTGGTGTTGAAGGCCGTGGCGTTCATTGAGTCATCTGCCTCGCAGCCGAAGTAGAAGTTCGGGACGAAGAGGTCAGCGATGTCTTCCTCTTTGCTGATACCACACGGTGCGTAGTCGTCGAGATTCGCCTCGCCACCGGTGTTGGTGGACGCTCTCTCGTTGAGGGCTGCGAACAGCGCAGCATCGCGACCGTCCATCAACTCGGCCATCCGTTCCGATCCGTACTGGCCGGCGAGCGCCATCAGACCCTCGTGATCGAGGTTGGCCGGATCGGTGTGGGACAGCGCATCTGCATTGCGCTTCTCCCAGTGCTCGATGAGATCTGCGTAGAGCTGGCAGGCCCACGCGGTGCCGCCTTCGAGAAAGCCGACCCGGAGGTCAGGGAAGCGGCGGGTCACGCCACCGAGGAAGAGCGCCTTGCAGATCGCCTCGGCGGTAGATGCAAAATGCCCGATGTGGTTGTAGGTGAAGTTCGATGGCGACCGTCGCAGCGCGTAGCCGCGGCCACCGGCGTGGAAGGTCGGCGATACACCGAGCTCGATACACGCTTGCCACACCGGGTCGTAGTCGTACTCGGAATCGATTCCGAAGACGTCGTACCAGACGCTGCCAAGCTTCTTGGCCGACTCGTCACCGGCGACGGCGGCGGGGACGGGTCGAGGGATCATGCCGCTGAGCAGACACGCCTTGAGACCAAGCTCGTTGCGCACGAACTCCAGCTCGGCGATCGCTTCGTCCGGCGTATGCATCGGTATACACGCGACGGCGGCCATCTTGTCGGTCTGGTCAGCGAAGTGCTCGGCGCTGAAGATGTTGAATGCCCGGGTTCCAGCCTGTCGGACTTCGGCGTCAGCAATGCGACTCGTGATCGTGCCGCCGGTTGGGTACATGACACAGAAATCGAGCCCTAGCTCCTCCATCCTCTCACCGAGGAGCGCGGGCATCATCGCAGTGGCGCGGTCGCGGGTGTTGGCCATCGGCACCATCCAGAATCCGGGATGGCCGATCCGCTTGTCCCGTCGGCCTTGGGGGCCCATCTCCTGCACCGCCACGATCTCTTCGAGCCCGTCAAAGGCCGCCGCCGCCTTTTCCCCGCCGATCTCACGCATCCGCTCGACAACGAGCGGCCCGAACTCCAACCAGTGGGCATCGGAGTCGATGATCGGATGATCGAGCTGAGCATGAACTGCTTGTGCGTCCACGTTTTTCCCTTCGCGAGGCCGGCAAGGGCTGTGTCCGACCAGTCTTGCACGGGCCGGGTGCCGGCGGCCCGTATTGTGACGGGAGTTGCGAACCAATCACCTGGAAACACCACTACACGGGACAAGAACGACATCAGAAGGGTCGCTTGGGTCAGGGCACCACGGTCGCCAGCGGACCTCAGGCAATTTCAGAGTCGTGATCGGCCCAGTACGGGGCTCGCAACTCTCGCTTGAGCACCTTCCCCGGTCCGGACTTCGGCAGTTCTTCGGTTCGCAACTCAACCGAACGCGGCACCTTGTACCCCGCGATCGACTGGCGAACATGGGCGACGATGTCGTCGGGCGAAACATCCATGGTCGGACGAGGAACCACGACGGCATGGACTGCTTCGCCCCACTTCTCGTCGGGGATGCCGAACACTGCCGCCTCGAGAACCGCCGGGTGGGTGTAGATAGCGTCCTCAACCTCGGTGCAATACACGTTCTCGCCGCCTGAGATAATCATGTCCTTTGATCGATCAAGGAGGAACAGGTAGCCGTTGTCGTCGACCCGACCAACATCACCTGTTCGGTACCAGCTGTCCTGCAGAACCTCAGCGGTCTGTTCAGGCTTGTTCCAATACCCGGCCATGACATTTGCGCCCCGCACCACGACTTCGCCAGGCCGACCGTCGGTCATCTGTTGGTTTTCGGGGCCCAAGATCTGAAGATCGACACCGACAACGGTCTGGCCGCAGCTGGTGGCCTGTCCGGTCTCGAGCAGAGTTTCCTCATGCCGCAGCCCTGATACGAGAGGCGCGGTCTCCGTCGCACCGTAGAGATGCAAGAACTCCGTGGTTGGGAACGCTTGAGTCGCCCGCCGAATCACTTCGAGAGGCACCGGTGAGCCACCGTGGGCGTAGATGCGCATGCTCGAGACGTCGCGAGGATTGCTCAGTTGCGCCTCCACCTGCGCCGCCAACATCGAAGGCACTCCCAGGGTGAGGGTGACTCCCTCGGACTCAATCTGGTCAAGCGTCGCGGCGGGGTCGAAGGCCGGGACAACGATCTGCGGGATGGCGAAGTAGAGGCACTGCAGCACGCTGTTCGAACCAGCAGCATGGAACATCGGGGCAATAATCTGGTAAACGTCGCCGGCACCGAACGCCTGCAGCATCTGCGAGTGGTAGGTGTTCGCTATCAGGTTGCCGTGGGTGAGCATCACGCCCTTCGATGCCCCGGTCGTGCCCCCCGTATAGAACAGACCAGCAAGATCCTCGGGGGTGATAGTCGGGTCGAACTCGACCTCAGCGGCCTTGTCGATCCGGTTTACGTAGTCGTCAGTGTCGAGCCGCACCACGGTGTCGACGAGGTCAGCCAGCGGGCCGGGGTCTCGATCGATGAACAAGACTTTGGCACCCGAGTCCTCCAATGCGTACGCCAGCTCGGCATCGGCCCATCGAAAGTTCAGTGGGACCTGAACTCTCCCGGCGGCCGAAACACCGCAGTACAGCTCGAGGAACTCGATCGAGTTGAACGCAAGCACCGCGACGCGGTCGCCCCGATCCGCTCCGAGGTCGGCGAGTACCGAGCCGAGCCGCCGACATCTCGATACGAACTCGGCGAAGGTAAGTCGAACGTCGCCGCAAACGAAGCCTTCTGCATCGCCCGCGATCAGCTCTGCCCGCAGCAGTGGATTTCTGAATGTGTGCATCTTTGCTACCTCTTCCAACAGGACCCGCACGTCGGGGGCCGATTCTACGATCCTCGAGCGCTGCGATCACCGCTACCGAGCGCCCCGACTCGGCCTGACCGAAGGCAATCGAACGGAACTACGTCGCCGCGAGCCAACGCTGCGAGACCTCGGTGATGAGGGTGTCGGTGATCTTTTCAAAGAGGGCAAGGTGCCGGTGGAGAATCGGTGCGACCAACAGCGTTGCTTCGAATGCGCAATCCACGTCGGGGCCAAGCTCACCCCTCTGCTGCGCCGCCTCGAGAACATCGACCGTTGGTTGGGTCAACTGCTCAACGAAGTGACGCTGGGCTTCGGCAAAGGCCTCATGTTGCGCTGCATAACCAGCGAGGGCACCAAAGACCGAGCGCACCTCGCGGAGGACCAGCCGTGAGCGGAGTCGCTCAAGCTCCAGAGGAACATCGTCGGCAAGCGGACCACTGGGTGACCCGGGATGATGAGAAGTCGTCAACATTGAGATCGTCGCCAGCAGAAGGCTCAACTGGTCTGGCCAGTGCCTATAGATGGTGGTTCGGGCGACATCGGCCCGTTCGGCCACGACGGATGCCGTCACGTCGTTCGCCCCGCACTCCAGAAGCACCTCGACTGCGGTCTCGAGAATGAGCGCTCGCACCCGGCGAGTCCGAGGGTTTTCTCTTGTCTCAGTGTTCACCGATTTCTCAGTGTTCACCGATCCAACCCTTGGACGGGTTGCGATGCATCTTGCAGTTTGACACACACATTGCACTCCAACTGCTTACTCGGAGCCCACTCATGGCACGCCCACCGTTCGCACTGTACTTCGCGTATCCGCTCGGCGACCAGAGCGGTCGAGCATCCTAGGTCGGGCTAGCAGAGCGACCGTCTTGTCTTTCCTAAGCCTGACCGGCCTATGCCTGACCGGCCATCCACAGTCGCTTCGACTTGCGCCACTCTTCGTCTGTGTGGCGGCGTCGCCAGTATGGAGAGATCGACGCATCGCTTAGATCGACCCCCCGGTCGACGGCGAGATGTTGCCTCACAGCACGCACCTCCCCCGCTTCGCCGTGAACAAAGACGTCGAACGTTCCGCCGGGAAGCTCGACTGCAGCAATGGCATCGACAATCCAGTTCTCCGAGTGATCCGATTCCTCGCGGTAGAGCCAATGGGTTGCCACGCTGCCAGCCGACGGGAAATTGATTTCACACCCCGGTTCCACGACGGCCGCGAACACGAGAGCGCTCGTGTCTTTTGCCAGAGCCTGCAAGCTTGCGCCAATGGCGCCGAACGCACTTTCGTCACCGACGTAGAGGTGCCAGTCGACGTCCGAGGACGGCCGATACGAGCCACCAGGCCCTTCGAATTGCAGCCGGTCGCCCGGTTGGGCACATTTGCGCCCAACGCCCGGCGTACCCCATATCGCCATGGGTGACGAAGTCGATGGACAGCATCTCGTGTTGAGGATCCCACTCACGGATGGTGAATCGCCGCGGCCGGGGCCGAAACTCGTCGGCAACACCGTCGAGATCCTCTGGACCGAACGGGACGTTGATCGGCGACCCCGCCGGCAGGAACCGTGCGTTGATATACGCGTCGGTCGCTGTCGACATCTCGAACTGTAAGGGTCCTATATTTATTATGTTAAGAATCACTAACAACAACTGCTGGCTGCGCCGTATTCCCATGGCGAAGTTTAGAGCACAATTAGTTCTTCAAGATACTTGACGTAGCTGAATCACACGGCTTGCGTTCAGACCCGCCGCGTCCCCTCGCCAACTGAGTTGCACAACTCACCGGGAGGTGGAGAAAATCATCTTCCTGCCGTCTGGGGGTCGCCGTTCAGGTCACGTCGCCACAGCAACTTCTCCTTGGTCTCCGTTCGGGGAAAGGTTCCGGGGTCCACGAGTTCGACAGCGCAGGTGACGATCAATTTGGCCCGCAGTGCCGCCTCGACCTCAGATGCGATGGCAGCTTTCTCTGCCTCGGCCACGCCAGTGGCACCGGCTTCGGCAACGATGTGAAGCGGCGGGTCGTGGTGATGCCCAGCCTGGTCGAGGGCAATCCGGAACTGGCCGGAGAGCTTCGGTTGGAACTCGGCGATGACATCCTTGACCGCCGACGGCCACACATTGACGCCTCGGAGCAACAACATGTCGTCAGTCCGGCCCACACACACCATCCGAGGACCCGTCCGGCCACAAGGGCAAGGGTCGGTCCTGATCTCAACATGGTCTCGGGTTCGGAACCGCACCAGGGCTGCACACTCGCGACCGAGATGGGTGAAGACCAACTCACCCTTCGATCTGGGCTGCGCCCAAATATCGATGACCTGGGCGGTGTCGGGATCGATAACTTCCATCACGGCCATGTCAGGGACGAGGAAGTGGTTGCCGTCCTGGGCCTCACACTCCGCAGAATGGATAGGAACGACGTCGCCGTTGCCTACCGATTCGGTAACGGTTGCGTTCCACACGTCCTGGAGGGCGGCCCGAAACGCCGGTATGCCTCCGCCTGGCTCTGCGCCAACCAGAACACGTTTAAACCCGAGCTCCGAGGGAGCGATACCGGCAACCGCCTGGGTGCGGTCTGCCAGATACGAAGCGTAGGACGGGGTGCAAGCCAGGGCATTGGCGCCGAGATCGAGTGAAGCCTCGATCAGGCGCTCCGTCGCTCCGGTTCCAACCGGTATCACGGTCGCCCCGATGGCTGACAAACCCTGTTGCACCGGCAACCCACCAACGAAGAAGCCAATGCCGAACCCCATCGCCACCACGGAATCTCGCCGTATGCCCTGGGTGTAATAGGCCCGGGTCACAGCCTCACGCCAGCCCGCGCCGTCGGCCGCCGTCAAACCGATGTAGCTCGGCTTGCCTGTAGTTCCCGAGGAGGCGTGGACCCGCTCGACATCAACCATTTCCACGCCGGCATGAGCGCCAAGAGGTGGCTGTTCGGCCTGGGTGTCGCGCAGCTCTTGCTTCTCGGTAAACGGCAATTCAGAGAGATCGCTAAACGACGCCACGTCGCCGTGCTCGAACCCGACGTCGGCCAGCTTTGCTGCGTAAAACGGTGAGCGGCTCATCAATCGCGCCAGCTGCGCTCGTAGAGCCACCTGCTGTTCGTCACGGATCTGCTCTGGATCGGCCGACTCGATCGGCGACCAGTGATCGACCGTGGTCATGCCTCAATGACGGTCAGTGATCTGAACATCTTCTTCCCCTCGTCTCGGTGCCGGCCAACAGTGCTACTTGCCGTCAACGTCGTCAATACCTGCAGGTCGCCACAGATGCTTTTGAGTGGTCGGACATTTCCCACTGCCCTCAGGATCGTTTGGCTCGACGATCTTGGGCCCGCTGCCACTTGTTCTGGCGACTGCGACACGCCTTGCGGCAAAAGCGCTGGTTCGTGGTCTTGCGCTCGAACAGCTGCTGACATCTCCAATAGCCGCACTCTGCGAGCCTTTCGGGATCGAAGTCAGGGTCCTCATCGAGGTCGTCGGGAAGGTCGATGCAACCATTGAACCAACTCTTCATGCGCAATTCTGCGACCCACCCAAGCATCGGCGATGATTCGATGACACGCTCGATGACCGAGGCCCGACACTGCGAAAGGAACCCATGGAGACTCGCCTGTTTGGTCGAACCGGCCTGGAGGTATCCCGTTTGACCTTCGGATGCGGGGCCGTCGGAGGGCTGATGACGAACGGCGAGCCCAAGGATCAGGACAACGCGGTTGCCTGGGCCAGAGACAACGGCATCACCTTCTTCGACACGGCCGCCAGCTACGGGGACGGCGCCTCGGAAACAAATCTGGGCCGGGCCCTCCGAGGCAACACCGACGGCATCATTGTCTCGACCAAGGTGGGCCTGGCCGACGCCGACCTGTCGGATGTCGCTGGCGCGGTGCGCCGCTCCATCGATTCGAGTCTGAGGCGACTGAACCTGGATCACGTTGATCTCTTCCAACTGCACAACACCATCGGCAGGGCCGATCGGCGGGGCACCCTGCACACTGACCAAGTCCTGGCCGAGGTGCTACCTGTCTTCGAGGAGCTCCGGGCTGCGGGCAAGACCAGGTTCCTGGGGTTCACGGCCAAGGGAGACCCCCTCCAGCTGCATCGTCTCGTGGCATCCGAAGCCTTCGACAGCGCCCAGGTCTTCTACAACCTGCTTGTCCCGTCCGCCGGTCGCAGTGTTCAGCCGAACTATCCGGCCGAGGACTTCGGACAACTGCTGGGAGCGGCTCAGGAACACGGAGTGGGTGCCATAGGAGTCCGTGTCCTGGCCGGTGGTGCGCTGTCGGGAACGGAATCGAGGCACCGGTTGGGACTGCCAACAGTGACGCCCATCGGGTCGAACACCGACTACGCCACCGATGTCCGACGCGCCCTTCGGTTCAAGCCCCTCATCGACCAGGGCCACGCCGCCAACCTGCCCGAGCTGGCCATCCGCTATGCCATCTCCCATTCCGCGTTACCGACCATCGAAGTCGGCATCGCATCGCTCGATGAGTTGCAGCGGGCGACAGGAGCCGTCAACAACGGGCCCCTCGATGCGTCGACCCTGGAGCAGATCAGCTCCATTCAGGACGAGCTGGCGACTTAGGCGGTACGGCTCGTCTGGGCCGCCCCAGCACCGTCGGTTAGCGTCCACAGGGTCAGGGGGTTCTGTGATCGATCTTGAAAGCCAAGCATCAATACAGAGGCCGGCCGAGTACTTCGCCGGGGTCAGCGCCGATGGTCCGGTGCAGTGGAGCGACGCCCATCGGGCCTGGATCGTGCTCGACCACGCCGGGGTGTCCGAGGCGTTCCGCGACAGCGACCGTTTGTCAGCCGACCGCATAGGCCCCCTCGAGCGAGCGGCCGCCACCCGACCGGAAGCCTTCGGCCGGGTTGTCGATCTGCTCCGGGGCTGGATGGTCTTTCGCGATCCGCCTCAGCACACCCGACTGCGAAACCCGGTGCGCAACACCTTCACGCCACGGCGGGTCGACGCTCTCACGTCGGTCGTGGCCGACGTCGTCGACGACGTGGTCGCCGGCCTCGACACCGGAACGATCGACGTTCGTCGGGACTTCGCCGGGCCCCTACCGGCGATGGTGATCGCCGCCGTGCTCGGAGTCGACCGAAAGGACCGGCACCGGTTCCAGGATTGGTCGGACGACCTGGCCGAGGTGATCTTCTCGACCAACCCGTCGACCATGCCGACCGAGGAGGCCATCGCGGCCACCGACGAGTTCAACCAGTTCTTCGGGCAACTTATCGAGGCGGAACGGGCTGCTCCGACCGGCAGCCTGTTGTCGCACCTGGTGGCCGAGGCCGGTGACGAGCTGAACCCGCTGGAGCTGGTGGGGGCATGCACCCTGATGCTCTTCGCCGGTCACGAGACCACCACCTCGCTGCTCACCAACGGCATCGGCCTCCTTCTGGAGCGACCCGACCTTTTGGCGTGGCTCCGCAATCACCCCGAAGCAGACGCCTCCGCGGTTGAGGAACTGCTCCGGGTGCTGGGACCGACCAGGACGATGTTCCGCAAGGCGTCGGTCGACCACGTTCGAGGAGGCCAGACGATTCTGGCCGGGCAGACCGTGGCCCTGGCCATGACCGCCGCCAACCACGACCCCACGGTGTTCGACCAGCCCGAAGCCGTCGACTTCTTGCGCGACCCCAACCCCCATCTCACGTTCGGCTGGGGTCTTCACCACTGTGTCGGCGCCCACCTGGCCCGTCTGGAGACTCGGCTTGCGCTGCGGGCTCTCCTCGATCGCTTCCCTGATTTGGAGTCGATCGGGTCGGTGCCCACCCGCCATGGCGCGGTGATGGCCCACCCAAACAAGGCCGTATTGATGAAGGCCGGCTAGCTGATGAAGGGCGCCTAGCTACTGAAAGGGCGCCTAGCTACTGAAGGCCGGCTAGTTGCCGCTGACTCGGCGGTCGTGACCCTCCCAGTAGGGCTCGCGCAACTCACGTCGGAGGATCTTGCCAACTGGTGACTTGGGTAGAGGTTCGGTGGAAATCACGACCCTGCCCGGTTTCTTGTACGACCCGAGGCGGTCGGCACAAAGCTGGGCCAGCTCGTCTTCGGTCACCGGGGTGGTCCCATCGACGGCAACATGGGCACAGGGTGTCTCGCCCCAGCGTTCCGACGGGATGCCGAACACCGCGGCCTCGATCACCGCCGGGTGATCGGTGAGAGCGTTCTCAAGCTCGGCCGGCCAGATGTTGTAGCCGCCGGAGATGACCATGTCGTCCTTGCGGTCGACCACATAAAGGTAGCCGTTGGTGTCGAGTCGGCCAATGTCGCCGGTGAGCACAAACCCCTCATGAGTTCGCTGGGCGGTGGCCTCGGGGTCGTTCCAGAACCCGACCATCTGGCCATCACATCGAGCCGCTATTTCGCCCTCGGCGCCGAGTGGGAGCTCCTCCTGAGTTTCAGGGTCGAGGATCTTCAGATCGGCGAACGGCAGGGGAAGACCGGCGGCCCGCAACGGGGACGATCCTTCGATCTCGGCAAACCACTGATTGGGGCCCATCGCGACGACTGGCAGGGCCTCGGTCTGCCCGTATAGCTGGTAGAGGACCGGCCCGAAGACCTCGCGCCCGAGCAGCGCGGTCTCATCAGCAATGGGAGCGGCCGCGATCTGGAGGACCTTGAGATGCGACCAGTCACGGTCGGCTGCCCCCGGCTCGCGAACAAGAGCGTTGAGCATGGTGGGCACGGCAAACATGTAGGAGATCCGCTCGCTTTCCATCACGTCCAGCGTGCCGGCTGGATCGAAGTGATCCAGCAAAACGTTGCAACCGCCGGAGAGGAACACGGGCACGTACAGGTAGCCGGACCCATGGGAGATCGGGCCGACATGGAGACAGCGGTCGCCGGGTTCGATGGGCGGAAAGCCGTAGGTCCAGTCGCGGCCAGCCGCCAGCCAGGTCCGGTGGGTGTAGGCGACACCCTTCGACCGTCCGGTGGTCCCCCCGGTGTGACGGATGATGTAGTTGTCGTCGGGATCAGCCGAGATGAGGGGATCGTCAGAGGAGTAGCTGGCCAGCCAGTCCTCGTAGCCGTCGTCTCGCACGATCACCTGCTCGAGCGAGGGGACAGCATCGGTGATGTTGTCGAGCTCGGCCGCCAGATTGCTCGACACGACGACGGTTCGGCAATCGGTATGGCCGAGCATGTGCTCGTGGGACTCCCGAGCGTTGCGGGGATACAGGGGTACCCGCACCACATTGGCGATGGCGGCGCCGAGGAAGAAATCGGCAGCCTCCACGCTGTTGTCCTCGAGCACACCGACGCGGTCGCCCGGTTCGAGCCCGGCCTCGATGAGGGCGTTCGCCATACGACAACCCCGCTGCCACTGCTCGGCGAACGTGAGCCGGGTGGACCCGGCGATGGTGCAGATGGCGTCGGCGTTGAAACGGGCGGTCCTGCGCATCAGGTCGGTGACGTCCATGGCAACTCCCTCTCGATGGCTCTTGGCTTGTGTTGTCCCGGTCTAGCGCACGACCGGAAGACAACGAAAGGGCATCAACCTCAACTACCGCCTTGGCAGCGATGGGTTTCGGTTTTCTCGACGCCTGGGGCCTCACCATCGCGCAGCGAAAGCATGCGATGGACCTGATCGCAGACGCGACGGGCGCAGCCGGCGGCATCGGCCGAGCGATTGCAGAAGAGGCCATACTCGTTCAGACAAATGAGGAGCTGAAGGTAGCCAGCAGGTTCATCACACTCGGCCGGTCGTGGCCGAGCGCCATCACGACCGCTGCATCCTCTGCAACCGGCAGCCACGCGGCCGCACGACTGCCTTCGACGCGCACTTGCGCCGGGCCAGCGTCGATCCCCACGAGTACTGCCGACAAGACGTGCCGCGCCGCTCCGACCGACACCGAGCTCCAGGCTCCTGCGACGTTCGGGCCGAACCTTTCGTCGTGGTGGACCAGCGGTCGTCCACCGCGCTCCATGCGCAGCGAGAGGTCGAGGTGACCCGATGCCTCGTCCCGGCGGCCGAGCACGGTCTCCTCAACGACCCGGCAAGTCGCGTCATCAGCCAGTCGAACCGCGGTGGCGGTGCGATGGCAGGATCCGGCTACCGAGATCGTCGGCTCCAACCACAGGTCGAGGTGAGCGCCGTTGCCCACTGCGCAGTCGGTCGTCATCGACGAGGCCACGCCACCGACACCGGGCCAAACCATGCTCGCAGCAACCGAGCCAATTGCCGCCCGCGCGCCGGAGCCGACGTCGACGGTGAGCTCCAACTCGTCGCCACCCACCGGCGCTGCCGCCGACGACGCGAGCAGTATCCGGCCGTCGCACTGTCGAACGCTAAACGGTGCGGAAGCCCGCTGATCGACAACGATGTCTCGCTCACCGCACCGAGCGACGGAGACCGTCGCCGACGCCTTCACGCGCTCGCTCGCCACTGCCGCAACCGTTGCCGGGTCCAGTCAGCAATCTCAGCGGCTCCCTCAGGCGTCACCAACGACGACCGCACAACTGGGCGACCGTCCCGGCGAGCCGTGGCGTCTTGCAGCATCAGGTCGACGTCGGCATGAACGTACGGCGCCAGATCGACCTTGTTGATGACGAGGAGGTCGGCAAGCGCGACACCGGGTCCCCCTTTGCGCGGCACGTCGTCGCCTCCGGCAGTGTCGATCACGAAGATTTGGAAGTCGACGAGGCCTCTGCTGAAGATCGCTGTGAGGTTGTCCCCGCCCGATTCGACGAGCGTCACGTCGACACGATGGTGCAGCAACTCGATCTGTTCGACGGCGTCGAGGTTGGCCGCGATGTCGTCTCGGATCGCCGTGTGCGGGCAGCACCCCGTCTCGACTGCCACGATCCGGTCGGCCGGCAGCACGGCCGCCTCGCGGAGCGACTGAGCATCCTCAGATGTAAAGATGTCATTGGTGACGACGACGACCGACATCTCGTCGCGGAGCAGCCGGCACAGCGAACCGACGAGCGTCGTTTTGCCGCTGCCGACCGGTCCTCCCACTCCGATCCGCAGTGCCCGGTTGAGCGGCTGCGTCGGCTCGGCGCGCACATGGTTGTCGAATAGGTCGTGGGGAATGTCATGTGGTGGCATCGTTTGCTCCGATGGGTTAGGCGACGAACATGCGGGCGTCGAGCGAGCCGTGGTGCTCGCCCAGAATCTCGGTCAGTGCGCCACCCCAGGCAGGCAGCCCTGAGGGCGCCATCGACGCCCACTGCGTAGCGTGCGTGCGAAAGCGATCGGACTCGCGGCCGGCCCGCTCTTGCACCACGGCAAGCTCGATCGGGTCGAGGCCGAGGAGTCGTACGGCAGCTGATGTCACCGCCGCCGTGAGGTGGTGGAACGACAGAGCTGCGGCGTCAGTTGCGTCGCCCCCAGCCGCAGCAACGACGGCACCCAGAGCGATCGGCTGGTGGGCCCCACCGGCGGTCATCAAGACAGCGTCGATCCCTGGAGTCGTCCAGATCCGGGTGGCGGCTCGCAGCAGCTGACGGCCGAGTCGGCGGCTTGTGGCGCAAAGGTAGGGCGCCGGCATCCGGGCCGAATACTCGTCGTCCAGTCCAGCAGCGAGCGCCTCCAGCCTGTTGGCATCGAGATCGTTCTTCAGCCGCGCACACGAGTTGGCTGCGAATGCCGCGTCGACCAGTCCGGTCGTCGCGAGACGGCCCTGTAGATATCGCTCGAGGGTCGGTGGATCGATGACGTCACCGATGGCTACAGCCGCCTCGACTCCCGCCGAGTACGCGTGGCCGCCGGCCGGGAATCGTCCATCTACGAGTAAGAGCAGCGCAGCGTCCATGGCGATCAGAAGAGAAAGTAGCGCTGCGCCATCGGCAACACCTCGGCCGGATGCTCGACAACGAGGTCCCCGTCGATGTGCACAGCGAACGTGTCGGGATCGATCTCAATGTTCGGCATGGCGTCGTTCAGGGGCAGGTCGGCCTTGCCCACCGATCGGGTGTTGTCGATCGGCACGAGTGCGCGCCGAACTTCCAACCGACCGGCAAGGCCGTCATCAAGCGCTGCCTGCGCCACCCAAGCGACCGAACGACCGGGCGCAACCGCCGGCGCCGCTCCGAACATCGGTCGGGGCAACTCCGGCTGCGGCGTCGGGATCGAGGCGTTGGCATCGCCCATCGTCGCCCAGGCGATCATCCCGCCCTTCAGCACGGCATGGGGCCGCACTCCGAAGAAGGCTGGCTCCCACAACACGAGGTCGGCCAGCTTGCCGACCTCGACCGAGCCAACATCGCGCTGGATTCCGTGGGCAATGGCCGGGCAGATCGTGTATTTGGCGACGTACCTGCGGGCCCGCAAGTTGTCGGCGGCACCGTCTCCCTCGAGGCTCCCCCGGCGGAGCTTCATGACGTGCGCTGTCTGCCAGGTTCGCAGAACGACCTCGCCGATGCGACCCATGGCTTGTGAGTCCGATCCGATCATCGAGATCGCCCCGAGATCATGGAGGATGTCTTCGGCTGCGATGGTCGATGGCCGGATCCGGCTGTCGGCGAAGGCAAGATCCTCGGGCACGGCCGGGTTCAGATGGTGGCAGACCATCAACATGTCGAGGTGCTCGTCGACGGTGTTGACCGTGTGCGGCCGGGTCGGGTTGGTCGACGACGGTAGGACGTTCGGGTGGGATGCCACCTTCATGATGTCGGGCGCGTGGCCACCCCCGGCGCCCTCGGTATGGAATGTGTGGATCGATCGCCCGTCGATTGCGGCCAGGGTGCTCTCGACATACCCGGCCTCGTTGAGGGTGTCGGTGTGAATCGCGACCTGTACCCCCGACGCATCGGCCACACGTAGTGCGGCATCGATCACCGCCGGCGTGGTGCCCCAATCTTCGTGAAGCTTGAACCCCGCAGCGCCAGCTCGTAGTTGCTCCCACAACGAGGCTTCGCTGACGGTGTTGCCCTGGCCGAGCAGAGCGACGTTGATCGGCCAGTGGTCGAGCGCCTCGAGCATTCGCTCGAGATGCCAGGCACCCGTCACGGTCGTGGCCTTGGTTCCCTCCGCCGGACCGGTACCGCCCCCGACGATGGTGGTGATCCCGGCGCCGAGCGCCTCATCGAGGAGCTGGGGGCAGATCAGGTGGACGTGGCAATCGATGGCGCCGGCGGTCACGATGCGACCGTTGCCTGACAGAATCTCGGTCGACGGGCCGATAATCAGCGCCGGATGGATGCCGTCCATCGTGTCCGGGTTGCCGGCTTTGCCGATACCGACAATGCGACCGTCGCGAACGCCGATGTCGGCTTTCACGATGCCCCAGTGGTCGAGGATGATTGCCCCGGTGATGACGAGATCCGGTGCACCTTCGGCACGAGACAACGTCGACTGACCCATCGATTCGCGAATGACCTTCCCACCACCGAACACGACCTCGTCACCACCGACACAGAAGTCCTCAGTGACTTCGATCCATAGATCGGTGTCGGCCAGTCGGACCCGGTCGCCCGCCGTCGGCCCGTACAAGGCCCGATAACGGTCCCGTGCAATAAAGCTCATGAGGCCCCTCCTGTGTCTGCTGAGTGAGGCCCATCGAGCGGACCCCCGACTTCACCACGTAGGCCGGGGATGACTCGGGCACCGACGAACGGCACGAGGTCCACATCCATGGCGATTCCCGGTTCGAACCGAACGGCGGTGCCGGCCGGGACGTCGAGCCGGAGACCGTGGGCCTGATCGCGATCGAACACGAGCGAATGGTTGGCCTCAGCAAAGTGATAGTGCGAGCCCACCTGGATGGGTCGATCGCCGCCGTTCTCGACCCGCAGAGAAACCACGGGTCGACCGGCATTGATCTCGATCGGCTCGTCAGGGCCGACGATTTGGCCAGGGATCAGCTGCGGCCCACTGTTCGATATACCGCCAGCGCTGATCGGATCATGCAAGGTCACGAGCTTGGTTCCGTCGGGGAATGTCGCCTCGATCTGCACGTCAGGCAGCATCTCCGGCACCCCCTCCATAACATCATCGCGGGTCAACACGTGTCGTCCGTCCTCCATCAGATCAGCGACCCGGCGGCCGTCACGGGCTGACTCCAGGACCCACGAGGTGAGCATGGCAACGGCTTCCGGATAATTGAGCAACAACCCACGGTCGCGCCGTGCGCGAGCCACACCGGCGGCTGAGTGAAGAAGCAGTCGTTCCTGTTCATGGGGTGAGAGTCGCATCGATCAGACCGCCATCGCCTGGCGGACCTCGTCGAGCGAGTTCTCTCCGCCCTCACCGGTGGCCGTGATGCGACCCGACTCGAGCGTGAAGTACCGGCCAGTCGAGCGAAGAGCGAAACCGACGTGTTGCTCAACCAACAGCACGGTGAGATCGCCACGGGCAGTAAGCCCGACGATGACCTCTTCGATCTCGGCCACGACGTTGGGCTGAATGCCCTCGGTTGGCTCGTCCAGTATCAGCAACCGCGGCTTGCCCAGCAGCGTTCGGGCAATGGAAAGTTGTTGGCGTTGGCCACCGGACAATAGGCCAGCGGGTCGGCCCAACAGCCCGGTAAGAGCCGGGAAGGTGTCGAGCACTTCGTCGATCTCGGATCCCACGTTCGAGACCAGCTGCAGGTTCTCCTTCGTGGTCATCTGAGGGAAGCAGAGCTGGCCCTGCGGGACGTAGCCGAGCCCCTTCCGTACCCTGCGGTTCGGACGCATCCTGGTGACATCTTCGCCGTCGAGCAACACGGTTCCTGTCTTTACCGGAATCAAACCAACGGCAACCCGTAGGAGCGTTGTCTTCCCGGCACCGTTGTGTCCGAGCACTGCCGCTGCGTCGCCGGTGTCAACCGAAAGATCGACGTCGAACAGAACCATTGACCGCCCGTAGCCGGCTGTAACACCGACCAGCTCGAGCATTGGTTCAACCACGAATTGCCTCCTCTTTCGCCCTACCCAGATAGACCTCTTGCACTTGCTCGTCGGACTGAACTTCCGCCACCGTCCCCTCGGCGAGCACACGGCCTGTGTGCATCACCGTCACGAAATCGGCGTAGCGACGCATGAAGTCCATGTCGTGCTCGATGACGACGATCGTCCGATCCGCGGCGATTCGTTTCAGGAGCTCACCAGTCTCCTCACGCTCATCGCTGCTCATGCCAGCAACGGTTTCATCAAGGAACATCAACTGGGCGTCTTGCACCAAGAGCATGCCAATCTCGAGCCATTGCTTCTGCCCATGGGCGAGGATCCCGGCGGGCCGGTGGGCCAGCGCAGTCAAGCCGACGGTGTCCAGCGCTTGCTCCACTCGTTCCGGAATCTTCCCACGGGCAAAGATCGACCGTCGCGCTTTGCGGTGTACACCGGCGGCGATATCGAGGTTCTGGAGCACGCTGAGCTGTTCGAACACCGACGCGGTCTGGAATGTGCGACCGATCCCGAGACGCACGATCATGTGCGACTTCATCCGAAGGAGGTCGTGGTTCCGGAACCTCGCAGCACCGGTTCCACTCACGAGTCCCGTCAGCGAATCGACCAACGTTGTCTTCCCCGCCCCGTTTGGGCCGATGAGGAAGTGCAGCCTTCCTTGCTGAAGTGTGAGATCGACGTCATCGATCGCCTTGAACCCGTCGAAGTCGACGGTCAGGTTACGGATCTCTAGGTAGTCCTCACTAAGGAACGAGACGGTCATGTCGACATCGCCGTTTTGGCTTGTTCGGGCTCGCTGTCCAGAGCATCGCCGACGTCGCCGCTGGAGCGAGCCCGCTTAACCGACGACGCCCCCCACTGCAGTTTCAGGTTGGACCAGAGAGATGCCATCCCACCGGGAAGAAGCACGACGACAAGGATGAAGAGCGCCCCGAGGAAGTAGGTCCACTGTGTCGGAAAGTTCTCCGAGAGCGTCGATCGGCCAAAGCCAACGGCGATCGCGCCGAGCGCAGGCCCGAACAATGAGGCACGGCCACCCAAGGCCACGCCGGCGAGCAAGAAGATGGATGCCGACGCATCGACATCGGTCGGAGAGATGATGCCGGCGATCGGCACGAACACCGCACCACCGACGCTTGCCATAACCGACGCGACCATGAAAGCGACCAGCTTGATGTTGGCGGGGTCGTAGCCAAGGAAACGGACGCGTTCCTCGGCGTCTCGCGTTGCGACGAGCAATTCACCAAACCGACTCCGGTAGAGCTGCCACAGGATCACCAGAAACAGGATCACCAACCCCGCCGCTAGCCGGTAGATGTTCTGCTGCACCGTCGGGTCATACAGGTTGTGACCGAAGAAGGTCGAGAACGTATTCAGGCCGTTGAAGCCACCCGTCTGCTTGATCGTAGCGACCAGCAACGTCGCGAACGCAACGGCCATTGCCTGGGTGAGAATGGCGAAATAGGCACCCTTCACGCTGCGCTTCAGGATCGCGTACCCCAGGAGAAACGAAACCACGGCGGGGATGGCCACGATGGCGAATACGGTGAATGGCCCACTCCGGAATGGTTCCCACCAGAACGGCATGGTGCCATCGCCGTAAAGCAACATGAAGTCGGGAACCCCACCCGGGCCGGCGACCTCGAGCTTCATGTGCATCGCCATCGCATAAGCGCCGAGACCGAAGAACACACCTTGACCCATGACAAGCATGCCGCCGCGACCCCATGCCAGCCCGATGCCCATTGACGCCAGCGCCAAGGCACAGTACTTGCCGAGGTTGCCGAGCCGGAATGTGCTGAGCGCGCTGGGCGCCCACACCAGAAGCAGGAATGCCAGAACAGCGATGCCCACCAACGGGGCGAAGGCGCTCAGTCGCTGTGTCAGCGATGGCGTTGGGCTAACCGTCATGCCAGCGACCTCGTCCGAACGGTGAACAGACCCTGTGGTCGGATCACGAGGAAAACCACCACGAAGGCAAAGGTGACGACCTGCGCCATGCTCCCGCTGGTCCAGTCCGTCAGGAAGGCGGTGACCACGCCGACGGCCCAAGCAGCGATCACCGTTCCCTTGAGCTGCCCGACGCCCCCCATGACCACGACGAGAAAGGCCGGAATGATGTAGGCGGTGCCGAGCGTCGGGTTCGTGCCCGAGATCAGGGCGATGGCAACTCCGCCGAGACCCGCCAGACCCGAGCCCAGGAAGAACGTGATGCGGTCGACTTTTCTGGTCGAGACCCCCAACGTCTCAGCGAGTTGTCGGTTCTGCACCGTCGCTCGGATCCGACGTCCGAACCCGCTGTACTTCAGAATTGCGCTGAGCGCACCGAACGCGACGAGCGCGAGGATGATGGTGAAGAGCTGTCGATGGGGCCACTCGTAGCCGAACACCGAGATTCGTCCCCCAAGCCAGCTTGGCGCCACGACCGGATCGCCCTGAGCCCCGAAGATGTCTTGAGCCATTTGCTGAAGAACAAGGGCCACCCCAACGGTGGCAAGAAGTGTGTCGAGGGGTCGTTCATACATCCACTGGATGACGGTGGCCTCCAGGAGCAGCCCGATAAGTCCCGCAACGATGAAGGCCACCGGCAGCGCGACCAAGATCGAGAGACCGGCAGTGCCGACCACCTGCTGGGTGAGGTACGCCACGTACGCGCCCACCATGAGGAATTCACCGTTCGCCATGTTGATCACGCCCATCTGCCCGAACGTGAGAGTGAGACCGAGTGCAGCCATCAACAAGATCGCTCCGGTCGCCGTTCCGGTCAGGAAAGGGGTGGTGAGTACGTCCATCGTTTCTACTTTCTGATCGTCATCGAGGAGCGGGTGGTTCGGCAGGGGGCGCCGCGCTGACGCACGGCGGCCCCGGACGAACACTGATCAAGATGCTCGAGTTCAGCCCGCGGTCGGGTCCCACCAGGAGTAACCCTCGAGGAACGGATCGGGCTCGATCGGCCCCTCGGAACTCCAGACGATGTCGAACTGGTTGTCGGCGTTGATCTGGCCGATCAAACCAGTTTTGGCGATGTGGTGGTTGTCCCCGTTGACCGTGACCAAGCCTTCGGGCGAAGCGAAGGTCACACCATCGGATGACGCATTCACCGCATCGACGCAGAACGACTCGGCCGCCTCAACCATGTTGGCGTAAAGGTAGAGAGAGGTGTAGGCCGCTTCCATCGGGTCCGACGTTGGCCGGTCTCCGAACCTGGCTTGGAACGCTTCGATGAACAGTGTGTTCTCCGGGCTTTCGACACTCTGGAAGTAGTTCCAGGCGGCGTACTGACCGGTGAGATCTACACCCATCGAGGGAGCCTCTTCTTCAGCGATCGAAACCGAGATGATCGGCGAGTTGTCCGCACCGAGGCCTGCTTCGTCGTACGCCTTGATGAAGCCCACGTTCGACGAGCCATTGATGGTGTTGAACACGAAGTCCGGCTGTGCTTCCGCGATCTTGGCGACCTGCGTCGTCCAGTCATCGCTGTCGAGCGGCACGTACTCTTCGCCCACGATCTCGATACCGAGCTCGGCCGCGTACTGCTTGATTATCTTGTTCGCAGTACGGGGGAACACGTAGTCAGATCCGGCCAGGAACAGCGTCTCGACGCCCTCCGAAGCTAGGAACTCCATCGCCGGAATGATCTGCTGATTGGTGGTCGCCCCCGTGTAGTAGATGTTCGGCGACGCTTCGAGACCCTCGTACTGCACGGGGTAGAACAGCAGCCCGTTCGCACCCTCGACTACCGGCAACATGGCCTTGCGAGACGCCGAGGTCCAACCCCCGAACACGGCGGCGACTTCGTCCTCGGTGAGGAGCTTGTTGATCTTCTCAGCAAACATCGCGGGCTCGCTCTGGCCGTCTTCTTCGACGAACTCGATCTGCCTTCCAAGGATTCCGCCATCGGCGCTGATCTCCTCGGCCGCGAGGATCAGGGAGTCACGGACCGTCTGTTCGCTGATGGCCATCACACCCGAGGTCGAGTTCAAGAACCCGAGCTGAACAGTGTCGCCTTCAACACAGATATCGCCAGATGCGGTTTCGGTTTCCTCTGTGCCCTCTGTGCCCTCTGTGCCCTCTGTCGCTTCGGCGCTGTCAGGGGCGTCGGTCACGTCGGTGGCATCGCTCGCACTCGAGCTTGCAT
>JBLINY010000044.1:0-31853 GCA_047638695.1 Acidimicrobiales bacterium
GGGAGTAGTGACGCGGATGGCGAAGCGGGAGGCGTCAGCCGACCCAATCTGACTGCGAAGCGGGAGGCGTCAGCCGACCCAATCTGACTGCGAAGCGGGAGGCGTCAGCCGACCCAATATTAGAGATTCAATGCGTTGTTGATGAGTCCGAGGTGGCTGTAGGCCTGGGGGAAGTTGCCGAGGGCTCGTTGCTGGGACGGTTCGTATTGCTCGGTCATCAACCCGGTCTTTCCAGCCAGTTGGCACAGCTCACTGAATAGTGAGCGGGCGTCTTCGATCCGGCCAATGAGCGCCAGCGAGTCGACGAGCCAGCTGGTCATCAGATTGAAGCCGCCTTCGCGACCTGGGAGCCCGTCATCTTGGAGGTAGCGGTACACGGTCGGGCCATTGCGCAGACCGCGCTCGACAGCAGCAACGGTTGAGACGAAGCGTGGGTCGTCGGGGGTAACGAGGCCCCAGAGTCCGACCGCAAGCACCGAAGCGTCAAGGTCATCCCCGTCGTATGCGGCGGTGAAGGTGTCGCGCCTTTCGTTCCAGCCGTTGGCGAGGATGTCATCGGCGATCTCGTCTCGCAGCACGACCCACGCCGCTGGCTCGCGATCGAGGAACTGGTCGGCGATCGCGATGGCCCGGTCGACGGTGACCCAGCACATCACCTTTGAGTAAATGTGGTGACGGGGAGGTTTACGGATTTCCCAGATGCCGTGGTCGGGTTCGTTCCAACGACGTGAGACGGCAAGCACCATTGACTCGACGAGGCGCCAGTGTTCGGCCGATAGCGCTTCGCCTCGTTTGAGCAGCAGATGAACGAGATCGACGATGGGACCGAAGACGTCGAGTTGCACTTGGCCGTCGGCCGCGTTGCCAACCCGTACTGGTCGTGAGCCTCCGTAGCCAGCCAGTTCGCTGATGTCGGCTTCGGGCGGTAGGTGACGGCCGGTGACGTTGTACAGCGGGGCCAGGCGTTCGGGGTCGGAGCGTGTCTCGAGGATGCCGAGTACCCAGTCGAGGAAGGCCATAGCTTCGGCGTGAGAGCCGAGCCGCACCAGAGCCGAGGCCGAGAAGGCGGCATCGCGTAGCCAGCAGTAGCGGTAGTCCCAGTTGCGGACACCACCGAGGTGTTCGGGGAGGCTGGTCGTGGCAGCGGCGAGGATGGCGCCGGTGGGGCCGTGGCAGAGCGCCTTCAACGTCAGTCCGCTTCGAGCAATCAGGTCGCGTTCGAGCTGTGGGAGTTCGAGCTTGGCTGTCCAGTTCTCCCAGAAACGCTGGGTGTCCTGGCGGCGATCAAGCTCGGGTCGAGCATCGGCCCGGAGGGTGCCGGTACCGCAACGGAGCTCGAGGACTAGGTCGTTGTCGCCTCGGTCAGCCGCGCCGAGATCGACGGTGCCGCGTGCTGTCTGATGGATCCCGTCTTGCACGATTTCCCACCTGACCTCTGGTGCCCGCAACACCATCAGGTCGGCGGTGCCCTGGACGACGACGCCCTCGTCACGCACCTCGAGTTGGGTGGGAACGCGCCCAAAGTCGAGTCGCGGGGCGAATTCGATAACGGCCGACCCGGTGCCGCTGAGCGACCGGATGAGATCGCTGCGGCCGGCCAGGCGGCGTGACCTACCGCTGGACACGTCGAGGTAGTCGGTGACGGTGAATCCGGTGAATTCTGTTTCAAGCACCATGGTTCCCTGCCGGTAGCGCTGGCCGATCGGCTCGGATCCATCGGTGGGTTCGACCGCGAAGTAGCCGGCCGATGGGCCACCGAGAAGCTCGGCGAACACGGCGGCAGAATCAATACGGGGGGCGCAGAGCCAGGTCACCCGGGCGGAGGGTGTGAGCACCGCTGCGGTGCGGAGGTCGGATAACAGGGAGTGTTGTTCAATCGGTACAAGGCCCGATCCGCGCAGCCACTCGGCTCGTAACTCGGATAGGAGGGCCAGTATCTGGGCGACGGTGTCGGTGTCCTTCACCCGGTAGGCGGCCGAGGTCTGTCCCTCGCCAACCTTGATGCCGATGTCGGGGCCTGTCAGCGTGCGGAACCCGTCTTCGTCGGTGACGTCGTCGCCGAGGAAGATGACAGCGGAGGCCCCAACCTGGGCCCGGATGGTTTCGAGGGCCCACCCTTTATTGGTTTCGATCACCGACATCTCGACGATGTCATGACCGTTGCGAGTGTGGATGCCGTCCCAGCCTGCTGGACCTCGGACGAGGTGTTCGCGGGCTTCGAGAGCGACCTCTTCAGATAGACCCCGCAGGTGGAAGGTTACGCCAGTCGGTTTTTCTTCAACGAGGGCGTCGAACTGCCGGCCCAACACCTGCACTGCTTCGGTGAGTTCACGGCGCTTGGCGACCAACCCGTCGCTGAGCTGGCTGGCGAACCCGAGATCGAACTCGCTGCCGTGACTGCCGACGAGACGAACTTCTTCGGGGAATCGGGACAATGTTGCCAGGTCGCGAAGACTGCGGCCGGAGATGACGGTGACATGGGTGTTGGCCTGCTCGGCGAGGCTCCGAATGGCCGAAACTGCATCGCGGTCGGGCCGGGCTTCCATCGGGTCGTCAACCAGAGGCGCCATGGTGCCGTCGTAGTCGCATGCGACCAAGAGCGACGGCACTCTCGCTAGCCGGCGGATTCGCTCGCCCAGGTCGGCAAGACTGTCACTCGTCACAGGAGCTCCTCAAACACATGGCCGGTCGCAACCTAGCGCCTTTGCGGGCTGCCGATACTCACCACTCTCAGGTAAGTATCATCGGTCGATAGATACCTGTCATGACCTTCCCGACACCTCCAACTAGGCCACCCACCGTCGGGGACCCCCCGACCGGAACCCCACCAGCGATGTGGGCCGAGCCGTCGCCGTCGCCGTCTCCTCCACCGAAGTCGTTCCCCGAGGGCCTGGTGATCGGCCTGGCTGTCGTTGTGGCAGCCATTCTCGTACTGGGTGGTTTGTTCGCCTGGACTCGATTTGGCTCCAACGAGAGCACCGAGACAGCGGCCGAGGGCCCAGCTGCAACGTCCTCGACGGCACTGCCAACGACCGATTCGACGGCTGGTTCTGTCTCAGACAGAGGAGCTGCCGCCGAGCAAGAAGCGGACGATGTCATCCCCGATAGCGAAACACCAGCGTTTAGTAATGCGCCGTGCCCCGGTGATGTCCCGGAAGAGGTCTGTCGCGCCGCCGCGTTCGTCGAGAACTTTCGAGGCAAGCCGTTCAAAGAGTTTCCTACCGTCGAGCTGGTCACCGACGATGACTTCGGCGAGCGAATTCTGCGCGACTTCGAAGATGCCCGAGACGAGCTGGATATCACCACCGAGATGTGGCGCTCATTGGGGTTCATCGATCCCGCCGTCAATCTTGCTGACGCCCTGGCTACGAGCTACGAGGTCGGCGTGGTTGGTGTGTACTTCACCGACACCAAAGAGCTCTACGTGCAGGGCACCGAGCTGAATCTGTATGCCGAGCTGGTCATCGTCCACGAGCTCGCGCATGCTCATGACGACCAGTGGCTCAATCTTGATCGACCTGAGTTCGAGGAGGTCGATGACGAGGTCGGGTACGGCTTCTCCGCGGTGGTTGAGGGCAATGCCAGTCGAGTCGAAGCGGCTTGGCGCGCAGGGCTCAGTGCCGGTCAGCAAGAGGAGCTCGGCGCTCTCGAGCTGGGTCTGCTCAGCCCCGAGGATATCGAAGTCTATTTGTCACTGCCGCGGCTGCTGCTGTTGTTCCAGATTTCGCCCTATCAGGACGGTGAGGTTTTTATCGAAGCGGTTGCCGCTCGCGGTGGCGAGGACGCCGTGAACGAGGCGTTCGCCAATCCGCCCCGCACCAGCGAGCAGGTATTGCACCCCGAGTTGTACGCGGCCGGCCACCAGCTGATCGAGGTGGCTCCGCCCCCGGCCGAGGGTGACATCATTGACGAGGGTCTGGTCGGCGAGTTGGCCTTTGACTTATGGTTCAGCGACCAGGCTGGCGATGGCTGGGGTGGCGACTACTACGTGAGCTGGCGAACCGATAGCGGGGCATGCACCCGCATCGACGTTGTCGGCGACACCGAGCTGGATACCGACGAGCTCTTTGATGCCGCTGATTTGTGGGCTAGGGAAGCTCAAGGTCGCTCGGTTGAACGAGTCGACGGGCTCGTGCGCATCACCGGTTGTTACTGATCCGCTAGCTGGGTCACTATCTAACGATGAAGATCCGCATTGGTTACGGCCTGGGCACGAGCAGCAATACCAACGACCAGGATCGTTTCGACGCCCTGATCGACGGGCTCGAAGAACATGGATTTGACTCGCTCTGGCTTTCCGAGCGGCTGACCAGCGAATGCCCCGACCCATTGGTTGGCATGGCGTACGCCTGTGGCCGCACCAAGAACCTGAAGGTCGGGATGTCGGTCATGGTCTTGCCCGGCCGCAATCCGGTGGTGCTGGCCAAGTCGATCGCCAGTCTCGACCGGCTTTCGGCCGGACGAGTTCTGCCCGCGTTCGGCCTCGGTGTTGCCAACTCGGCTGAACATCAGGCCTTCGGCGTCGATCGCAAAGACCGGGGCGGTTGGTTCAACGAGGCCCTGCCGCTGATGCGTCGCTTGTGGAGCGAAGACCACGTGGACCATGACGGCAAGCGGTTCAAGATCACCGATGTCACCGTGCGACCGAAGCCAACGCAGACGCCGTTGGAGGTTTGGCTCGGTGGGCGAGCCCCTCTTGAAATGAAGCGGGTTGGAGTTCACGGCGATGGATGGCTTCCGTCGTTCTGCACCCCGGCCGATGTCACCGAGGGTCGAGCCCATATCGAACAGATCCTGAAAGAAAACGATCGCCAGATCGAAGACGACCACTGGGGCGTCCTGATTCCGTATCGCTCTGATGGTGCCGAAATTCCCGAGCAGATGGCGGCCATCGTCGCGGCCCGCAACCCCGAAGCTGATGCCGGTGACATCGTTCCGACGCTCAGCGAGTTGCCCAAGACTATTCAGGGATTTATTGACGTCGGCTTCACGAAGTTCGTCCTGATTCCCACCACCGAACCCGACGATTGGTCGCCGGAGCTGGCCGACGTCGCCGATCTGGTCAAGCCAATCGAGAACTGACGGTTTCTAAGGCCGTTGTCTCAGCTCGCTTGCCCGTTCTCGGCGCCAACTATCTCGAGCGGCCAGGCTGCCCGTGACGCTAGATCCACCATGATGAGGCGATGGTTGGCCGTGTCAGCGACGGCTAGGAACCCTCCGGGCAACACTTCGAGATCCTCGGGTTGGCGTAGCCCGGCCAAGCCCAGGGTCCGCACCCGGCGGTCCCCAATGCAGCGAATGCGGTTGTTGCCGGTGTCAGCGATGTAGATGATGCCGTCGACATCGATGGCTAGCCCCGACGGCCGTTGCATCCTTGCCTGATGGACCGGCCCGTCTGTTAGGCCGAACTCCTCGAACCCATTGTTGGTGACGGTGCGAACGACGCTGTCGCCGGTGAGTAGCCGCAAGTTGCTCGATGCCGCATCGAGGAAGGCGAGGCCGTTGGGTGTGCGAATGACATCAACTGGTTGAGCGAGCTCGGCCCGCCAAGCCGGCCCATCATCGGTACCGGTGAAACCGCTGCCGGCCACCACGCCGATCGCCGGCTCGGGATGACGGACGATGCGCAGTAGCTGGTTGTCGCCAGCATCGGCGATGACCAGCGATCCATCGACATCAACCGCGAGGCCCTGTGGACGTTCGATGCCGTCGGCGAGCAACGTGCGACCGCCGGCCAAGTCGAGCTCGGAGACTTGGCCGAGATCGGGCTGCGAGACGGCCAGGGTCGATGCCGAGAGGGCGCAGACTCGACCGAGGTCAGCAATATTGGAGAACGCAGCCGTGACATGAGCGCGGCGAACGTCACCGCTGAGGGCGAGAACAAGCACCCGGTCGTTGCCGCTGTCGGCCACTGCCAGGCGAACGCCCCCGTTGGCGTCGGCCGGGATGAGGGCAACACTTGATGGCCACGCAAGGGCTCCATCAGGGGCGTTCGTCGTTGGCACAATCGGCTCGGGCAGCTCGAGGCGCTCGGTCTTCTTGCTGCGTCCGGTCTTCTTTCGGTATTCGGTCTTCTTGCGATGATCCTCTTCAGCCTTGAGCAGCGCGAGTTCGGCTGCCTCGTGTAGCGGGTCAAGGTTGTCGAGCCCGAGCGAGACGCCGACGGCTCGACCCCGATGGTCGACCACGACAGCGGCCGGCCATCCTCCCGGGCTGTATCGGGCCCACGTGAGCAGGGCAGGGTCGTGCACGACCGGCATCTTCAAGTGCATCCGGGCGACCGCGTCCTCGACAACTGCGGTGTCGCGTTCGTAGGCAAACCGCGGACTGTGAACGGCAACCACGGTGAGGGATTGAGGGAGATGTCGGCGAAGTGCTTGGAGTTCGAGCAGCCGAGCCCGGCTCGCCTCACAACCCACCGACCAGAACACGATGATGGTCACGCGGCCGCGTTGGCTCCGCTCGTCGAGCGGCGGGGTGGTCAGCCATTCCGTCCCGATCACCGGTGGTGCCTTGGGATTCACCCCTCTCCATCGGCTACCGTCGGCTCGAGCTGAGGGCCTATCGGTCACCGGTTTCGAGAATCAAGGAGCGTGTAGCTGTGAAGGTCCCATTGACCATCAACGACTTCCTCGACCGGAGTGTCGCTGTCTATCCCGATCGGGTCGCCATCGTCGACGAGCCTGATCAGGTTGCGGCGCCCCTTGGCGAGATCACTTACGCCCAACTGGGCGATATTCGCCGCCAAATGGGTGTCGCCATGGACGAGCTCGGCCTTCCGATGGGTGCCCGGGTGGCCATGGTGTCGCACAACTCGGCTCGTTTGCTCACCTCGTTTTTCGGTGTGTCCGGGAACGGTCGAGTCTTCGTTCCAATCAACTTCCGGCTCAGCAAGCCCGAGGTCGAGTACATCCTCGAGCACAGCGGCGCCGAAGCCGTCCTGATCGACCCCGAGCTCGAGGCCGATCTTGGCGACATCGCCTGCAAGCACAAGTGGATCATTGGTCCGGAGTCCGATGGTTTCTGGTATGGCCGGGAGGGCACTCCGACGCCCTGGCAACCCGACGAAGACGCCACCGCATCGATCAACTACACCTCGGGCACGACGGCTCGGCCCAAGGGGGTCGAGCAGACCCACCGGGCCCGTTGGACCAACGCCGCCATCTTTGGGTGGCAGGCCACCGTCACCGATCGCGACGTCTACCTGCACACGCTGCCCATGTTCCACTGCGACGGCTGGGGGATGCTCTACACCGTCACGGCCATGGGTGTGAAGCACGTTGTCCTCCGCAAGGTGGACGGCGCCGAAATTCTGCGACGCATCGATCAGCATGGCGTCACGCTCATGTGTGGTGCACCGGCTGTTGTTACCGCCGTCCTTGATGCGGCAGCCGAGTGGGATGGTGAGATTCCGGGTAAGGGCACGGTGCGGATCGTCGTCGCCGGTGCACCGCCTCCAACTGCCATTATCGAGCGGGTCGAAACCGAGCTCGGTTGGGAGTTCATCCAGATTTACGGCCTCACCGAGACGGCACCGCTCATCACCATGAATCGCACCCGCCAGGAGTGGGACAATCTGAGTTCACTCGAGCGAGCTCAGAAACTGAGCCGGGCTGGCGCTCCTGTTGTCGGTATGGACACCAAGATCGATGGTGAAGGCGAGATCCTGGCCAAGGGGAACCACATCCTCAAGAGCTATTGGGCACAGCCCGAGGCCACCGATGAGGCGCTCGAAGGTGGCTGGTTCCACACGGGTGACGGCGGCCAAATCGACGATGAGGGTTACATCGCCATCACGGACCGCAAGAAAGACGTCATCATCTCCGGCGGCGAGAATGTGTCGTCGATCGAGGTCGAAGACACCCTGTTTTCCCATCCCGACGTCGTCGAGGTAGCGGTTATCGGCGTGCCGCACGAGAAATGGGGCGAGACGGTGAAGGCGCTGGTGGTCATGTCCGAAGGTGCTGATGTCACCGAGGGCCAGCTCATCAGCTACTGCCGCGACAACCTGACGCACTACAAGTGCCCGACATCGATTGAGTTCCGTGACGAACTGGCCCGTACCGCCACCGGCAAATTGCAGAAGTTCAAGCTGAGGGCCCCCTTCTGGGAGGGCCGTGAGAAGCAGATCAACTAGCGAGTTACCTTCGGTGGTTCGCAGGCCGGCATTGCCGACCGGTGTTGGCGCAGGAGCAGCGTTTGTAGCCCTGTTTTGGGTCGTCGTTGGAGTAGCGGCGTGCTCGTCAACCAGCGCCACCAGGGGCGATCTCGTCGAGAGTTTCCGGAATACCAACCCCGATGCCAGCACGGCGCAGGCCGAGTGTGTCGTTGACGAGTTGATTGCCGAGTACTCATTGGAGGGGCTTGAGCGCGAGCTGGAAGCGGTACCGAAGGCATCGTCTTTTGAGCGCGGGCAGTTTCTCGCATCGTTCGGATGCGGTCTTACATCCGATGTCGAGGCCGAGTTGGCCGATCAGCTGCAAGCCTCTGGTATCGCCGCAGACGACGCTGACTGTGCGGCTGAGGCCCTCACCGAGGGCCTAGATGACGAAGATCTTGCCGTCTTACTCAGCGGCGAAATTACCGATCAGTTCTACGCCAAATACTTTGTCGCTCTCGACGAGTGTGACGCTCTCCCGAAGTGAAGGAGTCCAGCGTGAATCAGTCCAGTATGAACACGTCCAGTATGGATCGAGCTCGGGCTTCGGAGTTGATCGCCGAGGTGTGGTGCAACGAGATCGTGCCCGAACTCGAGCGCTATATCGCCATTCCGGCGCTGTCACCCGCCTTCGATCCCGGGTGGGCGGATGCCGGTCATATCCAAGCCGCCGTTGACCAGATCGTGGGATGGATCCTCTCGCGGCCGATCGCAGGACTCAGCGTCGTGGTTCAAGAACTTCCGGGGCTCACGCCGTTGATCGTGGTTGAGGTGGATGCTTTCGGGCTGACTGCGTCGCCCGATCGAGCACCGGACGGCCCAGATGCCAGCACGGTTGTGCTCTACGGTCATCTGGACAAGCAACCGGAGATGACTGGTTGGCGTGATGGCCTCGGCCCGTGGACCCCCGTGCGCGATGGCGATCGTTTGTACGGCCGCGGCGGAGCTGACGATGGTTATGCCGCTTTTGCCAGCCTCACAGCCATCGAGGCGGTGCAGGTTTCTGGCGGCAGTCACAGTCGCTGCATACTTCTAATCGAGGCATCAGAAGAGTCAGGCAGCCCTGACCTGCCGGCCCACATTGACGCCCTGGCCGAGCGGCTGGGCGAGGTCGGGCTGGTGCTTTGTCTCGACTCCGGCTGTGCCACCTACGACACGCTCTGGCTCACTACCTCGCTTCGCGGCCTGGTTGGCGCCACGGTGACGGTCGATGTCATCACCGAAGGCATACACAGCGGTTCGGCTAGCGGGTTGGTGCCCTCGTCGTTTCGGCTCATGCGACAGCTGCTCGATCGTATCGAAGAGGCCACCACCGGCCAGGTGTTGTTGACCGCAGCAAATGTTGAGATTCCCGACTACCGCGCCAGCGAAGCGGCGGCCACCGCCGCTGTGCTCGGGTCGGGCGAGCGCTATCCGACCGTTGCCGGTCTCGAGCTGATGGTCGACGACCCAACTGATGCCCTCCTGGCCCGCACGTGGAAGCCGGCGCTTTCAGTCACCGGTGCCGATGGCCTTCCGCCCACTGGAAAGGCTGGCAATGTGCTGCGACCATCGACCTCGCTGAAACTGTCGATTCGTTTGCCGCCGACCGCGGATTCCGAAACTGCCTTGGCTGAACTTCAGTCGGTGTTGTCGGCAGATCCGCCTTCGGGCGCCACCATCACCATCACCGACCCCGAGGCTGCGACCGGATGGAACGCCCCCGATCTCGACCCGTGGCTGGCCGATGCTCTTGAACAGGCATCACAGGATGGGTTCGGCCAGCCGATGCAGCTTCTTGGAGAGGGCGGCACCATTCCGTTCATGGGCATGCTGGGTCAGAAGTTCCCGAACGCGCAGTTCGTCATTACCGGCGTGCTCGGCCCAGAATCGAATGCTCACGGTCCGAACGAGTTTCTCGACGTTGCCTACGCCGAGAAGCTCACGACCTGTCTTGCCGGCGTCTTATCCCAGGAGTGCACTCGTGTCTGAACAGCCGGTTTCCAGCGAACAATCATCCGGACGATCATCCAAAGAACCGGGCTGTTCGGTTACCGATGCGGTCAATCGCCGCAAGACAATTCGGAAGTTCACTGATGCACCGGTGGCAGACGCCACCATTCGCCAGCTCTTGGCTGGGGCCGCTCGCGCACCCTCTGGCGGCAACGTGCAGCCCTGGCGCGTCTTCGTGGTGAACGGCGAAAGCATGGCCCGCTTCCGGGCTCATATAGCCGATCTGAAGCCCGGCAAACCAGAGTACGAGGTGTACCCGCCCAACCTTTGGGACCCATACCGGACGAACCGGTTCGAATTGGGTGAGCTGATGTACGCCACGATGGGTATTGCTCGCGATAACAAAGAGGCGCGCTACGCCCACCTAGCTCGCAACCTCGACTTCTTCGGTGCCCCGGCCAGCATCTTCTGTTTCATCGACCGGAAGATGGGCTCGGCCCAGTGGTCTGACCTTGGGATGTTTCTGCAGACGTTCATGCTGTTGGCGCAGGAGGCCGGGCTCGACACGTGTCCGCAAGAGGCATGGGCACCGTGGGCCGAGACGATTCAGACTTTTGTCGAAGCGCCAGAAGACGAGATGTTGTTCTGCGGCGTTGCGCTGGGAACGGCCGATTGGGATGCTCCCGTGAACTCCCTGGAGAGCCCACGGATGCCGGTCGACCAGTTCGCCACCTGGGTGTAGCTCTATCAGTGGTGTAGCTGTGCCAGTGGCGTAGCGGTACCAATGGGCGTAGCCGCGTCGACGAGCCAAATTCAGCTTTGGGTTTCGATGAGCGGGGGCTCTGCGGGCGCCCCGTGTTCCAGTATCTGTTCGACGAATCCAACCAGTCCCTCTGGCCTGATCACCTCGGTCGTGGTTCGCAGCTGATCGAGGGTCCACCAGCGGACCAGGGCCACATGTTCGGCTCGAAGTTCGGCTTCGCTGAAGGTCGGTGCCAGCTCGAACGCATCGCAGGGCACGAGGTACACGACCTCTTCCTGACCGTCGTAGCCGTTGACCAGCAGCGGGTTGAGGTGGCGGCTGTGCCACAGCACCGGACCGATGAAAGAGACATCGGGCGTTGCCCCAACTTCCTCGGCGAGCTCGCGCCGAAGTGCGGTCTCGGCATCTTCGCCGTGTTCGATTCCACCACCGGGCAGAATCCATCCAATCCATCCGGTGCTGGGAACATCGAGTTGCACCATGGCAACTCGATCAGAGGGGTCGATCATCAGCCCGCGCACAGCGGGCCGAAGGTTGGGTTCAGTCATGTGCAGCTTGCTGACTTTGGTAGAGGCGGCGAACGACGGTGAGATCCTCGGGAGTGACGACGTGGATGTTGCCACTGTCGCCGGGAACGGCGACAACTCGACCCCCCTGCTCCTCGATCAATTGGGTGTCCTCCCAGGTGCCGGTGGCACCGCCCTGATGAAGAGCCCGCAACACGTTGGCTCGGAATGCATGCGGCGTTTGTGCCTGCCCCAGGCCATCGCGGCCTGCCGTTTCGAGGCTGCCATCGGGCCGTTGTCGTTTCAGCACATCGACGACGGGTAGCCAGGGGACAGCGGCATCGGCGCCAGCCTCAACGGCAGCGATCGCTAGGCGGGCTGTGTCGACGGCGGCGAGCGGGTGACCGGCATCGTGCACGACAATCACGTCGCAGTGGGGCAGTGCGGCCAGCCCGGCCTGGACCGAGGCCAGCCGCGTGTCTCCTCCAGCCACAACGGCGTGCACCGCTGCGCCGGCCCACAGGTGGCCCTCGGGCAGCACCAACACAGTTTTGTTCGCGACTTCCAGCAAGCAGTCCAGGGCGGCATCGATGAGTCGTGTACCTGCCGCCAGCTCGAGGAATTGTTTGGGTTGGCCAAAACGGCTTCCCGAGCCACCGGCTAACAGGATGCCGCCGACGGTCATTCGGTAGACCGCATCAGAGCTTGAGGTCGACCGGTCGGCTGGTTGATTCGTAGAAGTCGTTGCCCTTGTCGTCGATCACGATGAAGGCAGGGAAATCCTCGACCTCGATGCGCCAGACCGCCTCCATGCCGAGTTCTTCGTACTCGAGAACCTCGACCTTACGGATGCTGTCCTTGGCCAAGCGGGCGGCGGGACCACCGATGCTGCCCAGATAGAAGCCTCCATGACGCTTGCAAGCGTCTCTCACATCGCCGCTGCGATTTCCTTTGGCCAGCATGACCATGGAACCCCCGGCGGCCTGGAACTGGTCGACGTAGCTATCCATACGACCGGCCGTTGTGGGGCCAAACGAACCCGACGCATAGCCGGCCGGTGTCTTGGCCGGGCCGGCGTAGTACACGGGATGATTCTTCAGATAGTCGGGCATATCTTCGCCCGCGTCGAGCCGTTCTTTGATCTTGGCGTGGGCGATATCACGGGCCACCACCAGGGTGCCCGTGAGCTTCACCTGGGTGGTCGTCGGGAGTTTCGTGAGCGTGTTTCGGATCTCGTCCATGGGTTGGTCGAGATTGATCGATACCACCTCGGTTGAAACATCAGCTTCGCTAATCTCCGGCAGGTAGCGAGCCGGATCGGTCTCGAGCTGTTCCAGAAAGATGCCGTCCGCAGTGATCTTGGCCAGAGCTTGGCGGTCGGCCGAGCAGCTGACGGCCAAACCGACGGGCAGCGATGCGCCGTGACGCGGCAGGCGAATGACCCGCACGTCGTGACAGAAGTACTTGCCCCCGAACTGGGCGCCGATCCCGAATTCCTGCGTGAGCTTCAGAACCTCAGCTTCCATTTCGAGGTCGCGGAATCCGTGTCCCGCGGCCGAACCCTCGGTCGGAAGTGAGTCGAGGTAGCGAGTGGATGCCAGCTTGGCCGTTTCGACCGCTAGCTCAGCTGACGTGCCGCCGAGCACGAGTCCGAGATGATAGGGGGGGCAGGCCGAGGTGCCGAGAAGTCGAAGCTTCTCGTCGAGGAACCGGCGCAGGCTGGTGGGGTTCAGGAGCGCCTTGGTCTCTTGGAAGAGGTAGCTCTTGTTGGCCGAACCGCCACCCTTGGTCATGAACATGAACTTGTAGGCCGATCCCTGAGCGGCCTCGATCTTGATTTCGGCCGGAAGGTTGGTCCCGGTGTTCTTCTCCTCCCACATGGTGAGGGGGGCCATCTGCGAGAATCGCAGGTTCGATGACTGGTAGGTATCGAAGATGCCACCGGCGATGGCCTCTTTGTCGTCGACCTCTTCGCCGTTCGGTCCAAGGGTCAGGACGAACTGCCCCTTCTTTCCTTTGACGATCGCGGTGCCGGTGTCTTGGCACCCTGGCAACACGAAGCCGGCCGCGATGTTGGCGTTCTCGAGCAGTTCGCGGGACACGAATCGATCGTTGGCCGAAGCCTCAGGATCATCGAGGATGTTGGCCAGCTGTTGGAGATGACCGGGACGGAGCAGATGCGAGATGTCCTTGATGGCAGCTGCAGTGAGGGTACGCAGCGCCGCCGGTGAGACCTTCAGAAACTCGGTGCCACCCAGATCGACGACTTCGACTCCTTCGGTTCCGAGGTGCTTGTAGGGGGTGGTGTCTTCTCCGAGCGGGAGGAGGTCGGTGTAGTCGAAATCGGCCATGGTCCGAGGTTACTGCGCTACTTCAGGAGCAGTTGAATGAGGCGTCGTCTGCTGACCAGAGCACCTGCTGTGCCGAGGATGGCGAGGAAAGCGATATGCCAGAGGTCGTGCAAGCCGACGCTGCCGAGAACGAGGTCTCGGAGCAGGGCAACACCGTGATAGAGCGGTGAAATCTTCACGATTGGTTGGGCCCAGCCGGGGTAGACCTCGAGCGGAAAGAACGAGGTCGAGCACAGGAAGAGCGGCTGGATGATCAGTTGGATGAGATCGAAGTCGTGCCAGGTACGGATGTAGCTACTGAACATGGCGCCCAGGGCCGCAAAGGCCAGTGCGATAAAGAGCGAGGCTGGCACTGCCGCCAAAGCCCACCAGCTACTCACCAGGCCCATCAAGGTCATCACGATAAGAAAGCCGCTGGCGTAGATCATCCCCCGCACGACGGCCCAGATGATCTCGCCAACCAGGATGTCGCCTATTGAGAGCGGCGTGTTCAAGATGGCGTCGAACGTCTTGGCGTACTTCAGCTTGTAGAAGAAGTTGAAGGTCATGTCGAAGAAGGCGCCGTTCATGGCCGATGCGGCCATCAAACCTGGGGCCACGAACTGCGCGTAGCTGAGCTCTTGGCCGTCGATGATGACGCCGTCCACAAGTTGACCCAGACCAACACCCAGGCTGAACAGGTAGAAGATCGGCTCGGTGAACCCGGCGACGAAGACCAGCCACATCTTGCGGTATGAAGCGACGTTGCGTTCGAAGACCCGCAGCGACGATGTGGTCATGGCGGTCATGGCGCCAACCGTTGGCCAAAGGTGCGCAACGCCATTCGCCAGCCAACGATGCTGACCAGAATCAGGTAGCCGAGCCGCAGCAGATCGGAGGCCTGCATCGAGCCAGCAAGCAACGACCGGCAGAGCTCGACGCCATGCCATACCGGCATGACCCGGGCAGCCCATTGCAGGGCCGCGGGCAGCTGATCGATCGGGAAGAAGGCCCCCGAAAATAGAAAGACGAACAGCAGCCCACGGACGATGAGCGAGAAGCTCATGTCAGAGTCGCGTGTGGCACAGAAAGCCGACAGGGGAGCGGCGAAGGACAGGCCAGTAAGAGTTGCCACCAGCGGGGCAAGTAGGCCGAGCGGGCTGGCGACAATTCCGAACCCGAACAACACGAGGGTGAACAGCACCGAACTGACCAAGAGTCGTGCGCCTATCCAGAGAATGTGTCCTGTCGCCAGCTCAGCAGAGGTGAGCGGTGTGAGAAGAGCGGCCTGGTAGTTGCCTTCCCACTTCAGCGCTCCGAGGGTTGGCCAGAGGCTTTGCTGACCGCCCTGTTGCATGGCGGCGGTGGCGAGCAGGCCCGGTCCGACGAATGATAGGTAGTCGGTGGTGCCGAGCCCGGAGCGGTCGGTCACCATCGAACCCAAGCCGACCCCGAGTGCGAGCAGAAAGAACACGGGGGTGACGACGCCGGAGATGATGGTTGTGCGCCACGTCGATCGCGATCGCAGCGCCTGGTGAGTGAGGAAGGCCGAAAGGCCAGCCCATCGGATCATTCGGCCAGCCGGCGTCCGGTCAGAGCGAGGAAGACATCCTCCAAGGTGCCGCGGCGGATCAGGCTCGACTGTGGCACTACGCCAACCCGACCCAACTCGGCTAGTACAGACTCAGCGTGGTCGGTGTACACCAGGAGGCGGTCGGCGAGCTGTTCAGTTCGATGCTGATCGAGGAAGGGTGGAGCTTCACCGGCCAAGCGGATCTCGAGTACCTCGCGGGTGACATGGGCCCCGATGAGTTCCGACGGAGACCCTTCCGCCACGATCTGGCCTTCGTCCATGATCACAAGCCGGTCGGCCAACTGTTCGGCCTCATCCATGTAGTGGGTCGTCAGCAGCAGCGTGACGCCCTGTTCCTTCAGCTGGTACAAGCGCTCCCACAGAAGGTGCCGCGCTTGCGGATCGAGCCCAGTTGTTGGTTCATCCAACAGGACCAGCTCGGGAGTGTTCACCAACGCCCTCGCGATGGTGAGTCGTCGTTTCATCCCCCCTGATAGGGGCTCGACTTTGGCGTCTTTGCGGTCGGTGAGCTGTGCGAAGTCAAGGAGCTCATCAGCTCGACTTCTGGCTTCGTTCCATGACAGCCCGTAGTAGCGGGCATAGAGCACGAGGTTCTCCCGAACACTGAGCTCGGCGTCGAGGTTGTCTTCCTGGGGTACAACGCCCAGTCGTTGCCGTATGGCGCGGCCATCGGTCACTGGGTCACGCCCCAGAACTCGAAGCGAGCCCGAGGTAATCGGGCTCACCGTCGACACCATCTTCATGGTCGAACTCTTGCCGGCCCCGTTCGGGCCCAGCAGAGCAAAGGTCTCGCCCGGTTCGATGGTGAAATCGACACCGGCGACGGCAACGAACGAGCCGAAGGTCTTGACCAGCTCTTTCGCTACTACCGGTTCGATGTCACGCTCCTGCTACTGGGCCAGCGGGGAGCGAGGGCGCAACACCAGTGACAAGCCGGCGGCGGTCATGAACAACCCGCCCAAACTTAGCAGCCATGTCGACGTGCCGGTGATTGGGAGTGTCGGTGTCGGTGTCGGTGTCGGTGTCGGCGATGGCTGGAGCGGGGGTGGCGGTGGCTCGGTCGGCGTCGGGCAGTTGCCATCAGCATCACGGTCGATGACATTGCCATCGACATCGGTGCCACAGTTCACGGGGCCCAAAGGTGCCGGCGGGTTGTTGGGATCAACCGGCGTGGTGGGGCAGGTGCCGTCAGCATTCTTCGCAACTTCTTCGTCTGCGGCATTGGTGCACGGTTCACCGGGAACGACCGGACCATCGGGGGAGGGGCCGGTGCCTGGGCATGTGCCGTCAGCGTTGGGCACGATGTCGATGCCATCGTTGTCGACACCGCAGGGCGGGGAGCAAGTGCCATCGTCGTTCGAGGCGATCTCGACCCTGGCTGCGTTCAAGCACGGCTCGGCCGGATCAACGGGGTCGGCGGGATCAGTCGGATCAGGTTCGATGGGTGTCGAGTCCGGGGTCCAACAAAGGGTGACGCCGTTGGCCCAGACGCTGTTTGGCTTGCCATCGTCAGGAAGGTCGGGACGATGCACGGCCCGGAAGGAAACGGCGTCGGCCGGTAGCTCGACGGTTCCGAGTGAGCCGCTCCAGCTGGCTTCTTCAAGAAGGTCTGGAACGTCGGTAGTTGCCGCGCTGGTCGCGATCACCTTGCCGTCTCCGTCGAGGAACTGCAGCTCCCAACGTTCGCTGGCCTGACTTACCTGGTCACGGCCGGGATAGAAGTCGCGAGCTACCGCGTTTGGAATCGACACGGTGCCGGCCGGGATGGCAATGGCAACATCCGGCGACTGCGATGCGCCACCGACGATGAACTGTGAGTTCAGGTCGTGAGTAACACATGTTTCGCCGTCGCCGTCCTGAGCGGCGGTGCCGGTGCTCGTCACCGCGAGCGTCGCAGCCAGCATCAATGCCGCGATGAAACAGCGCTCCCATTCTTTCAAGCCCATATCAGCCTCCACAACCAGTTGAACGGGTAGAACAAGCTTCAGTATCACTCACCGGGATGGCAATCACACTGATGGTGCGCAACCGGCGGGCGCTGATCGCGGCAGGCGCCACGATGGCTGGGAGCGTCAGCACTCAGTGGGGGAGGCGGGCTCGTTCTTAGCTCTCTGGATCTTCCACGTGCCATCTTCGAGAAGCAGATCATAGGTGAGGTCCCAGATCGAACAACTCTGGCCATCGGTTCCGTGGATGGGATCTTGGTAGCTGACGAAGGTCACCCAGGCCTCAGCCGTGCCCTCGCCGGTCCAAAAGACGTTGAACACTTTGAGTTCTTCAAGCAGCGACGTCGAGGTTCCGTCGATGAAGTCATCACGGCTGATGACATCGCGAAGCCGGGGTCCGGCGAATCGATCGTAGGCCTCACCTTCATGGGCGCTGTTGATCAATTGGGCGTACTCACCGAACATTGTCTGTACGCCGGTCAGTTGCGGGTCGTCGAAGACAAGTTCGAACTCCGAATCCTCACACCCGAGATCGATGTCGATTGTTCTGGTGCGTCCGCTGTTCAGAAAAGCGGAGATCTCCGAGGCGGCCACAACGAAGCTGATGCCCTCGGCGTCAGTGAACTTCCAGTCGGTGATACCAACAACACTGCCGGCCTCATCTATCAACGGGCCGCCACTGTTCCCCGGGTTGACTGGAGCATCCGTTTGATGGACCTGGACATCGGCATCGACGAAGTTGATGGCGGAGATACGGCCGGACGTGAAGGTCAACGGCAGGCCACGGGGGTGGCCAAGCGCCGCTACCTCATCTCCCACCCGAATGCCGCGGTCGTCGAGCTCGAACCGGTGACCGTCGATTTCCTGGCCCGTCTCGAGCAAGACCAGATCGCGGGCCTCGTCGGTACCAATGACCGCGGCGGGAATCGACGGACCTTCATCGCGGCTGATGTCGACCGTGGCGGCGGGGCCAGTGACATGGGCCGCGGTCAGAAGCAGCGTCGGCGTGAGCAGGAACGCTGTGCCTATGCTGCTCGCTCCATCGCAATGGTCGGCATCGCCCCGGTGGATACGGTGGCGAACGAGTCTGCGAAGCTGGTCGATGCGTCGCTGCCTGGGTCGACGGACGTCGAGGAGCTTTCTTCAACCGTTTCTCGCTGGGTTGAACCCGAGGTGGCGGACGGACCGGCCAAGTCTGCCGACGAGTCGTCGGAACGGAGGGAGCAGCCAGCGATCACCAGCGTGATGGTGATCGCGATCGTCAGCTTCACACCGACAAACGTTCCCACGCGTCATCCACGTGTCGGCTGAGGTCCTCCAACGATCCGCTGTTGTCGATGACAAGGTCGGCGACGGCCAGACGGTCCTCGTCGGAGGCCTGGCTGGCAATGCGGGCCACGGCATCGGATCGCCCCATACCCCGTTCGGCCAGACGCGTCAGCCGCAGCTCAAGGTCAGAAGTGACGACGAGCACGGTGTCGTACTGCCCGGCGCCCAGATCAGATTCGACGAGAACAGCCATGTCGAGGACAACGACGGCCGTGCCGTTCGCCGCGGCCGCTTCGATCTCGGATCTGATCAGATCGTCGATGGCGGGGTGGGTGATGCGGTTCAGATCGGCCAGCGCGTCGGCATCGGTGAAGACAATTGCCGCCAATCCGGCACGATCAAGCGCCCCGTCGTCGGTTTCGACCGATGGGCCGAAGCGGGCGAATAGAGCAGGGAGAGCTGCACCACCGGGCGCCACGACGTTGTAGCCGAGCTGATCGCAGTCGACGACGTGCGCGCCCTGCGAGGCCAACAATGCGCCAACCGTGGTCTTCCCGACGCCAGTGCCGCCGGTTAGTCCGATAACGCGAGGCTGCTCGCCGTCGCCCGACTGTGATGTTGCACGCTCCATGGCGCTGAACCTACTGGCAAAAGGGCGCAAGGATGTCGAGCGCGGGTGCGCCCGATTTGATCGGACTCAGCCGCCGAAGGAGAAGTCAGCCGGTTCTGGTGCGGGCAGTGTGCCGGCAAGCTCGATGCCGGCATTGGTCAGAGCGAATTGACGTCGCGGTGGCCCACCGGACTCGGAATTGTCCTGGGCCCACCAGGATGCCACCAAGCTCCGTTCCTCGAGCCGGTCAAGGCACCGATACAGAGTCGAATAGGCCATGATTCTCTCAGAGCTGGGTTGCTTCTTCAGCTGCCCTGCAAGCAGATAACCATGAAATTGTTGTGTGCCAGTTAGATGGAGGGCAAGAGCCGCCGCCAAGGTCCGCTCTTCATTCGGCACGAGATGATTCTCGCTGCGCCGTCGCATACTGGGTAAGGCTAGCGCGACATGCGCAAAGAAAGGCGGCCCGACACTGCAACTCTGTTGCGGCGAGAAGATTTACGCTGAGGGACTGGTTTCAGCATCGAGATCTTCGTCATCGATCGCTTCCTCAACGGGCTTGCCGCCCGAGAAATGGATGACCGAGCCGTCTTCCTGCGCCTGCAGGTAGCGATAGCCCTGGGTCTGACGCTCGGCCAGCCAGCCGAGCTCGATGTCGATGCTGGCATCCCATGACTCAGGGTCGACGATGATGACCATGCCGCCGCCTGCGTCTTTTTCGCCAAGGACCCGCTCGTTTCGCCACTCGACCTTTTTGGCCTTGGCTCGAGCGACGAGTGCTTCGCTGGTTCGCAGGTAGACCCAGCCCGAACGGCGGAGGTCGTGGGGGAACGCGTGAGCGCTCACCCAATTGTTGCCAATCACTTGGTCAGGCTCGCTGACCGGGATCGAGATGTCGAGCGATCCGCTGAGGGGAGCGATGAGATCCTTGTCCGAGGCGGGCGACTTGGTCGCCTTCTCCTTCGGCTTTGGGCGAGGGGCGACCTTTTGAGGCATCGCCATGCAATCCAAGCACGCGACCGCAATCTCGTCGTGTTCGCAGTAATCGATAGAGCTTTTAGCCATCTGGTTGTTCGTGTCCTTTTGGGCGATCAGTTGGGACGAGCTGCCACCCCTACAACGACTCAACCTTAGCTGGTAAGTCCGCTAGCGACTCCGATCGCTGATGGGTGAATACGCGGTAGTCGTTCGATTCGTCGGCGGGCCGGCGATCCCAACTTGACCAACGCTCGATCTCGACGAGCCCAGCATCGGAGCACCACTCCAGGTAGTCGTCGGCCGCTCTCATGTCGGCGTCGACTGAAAACCCGGCGACGAGGTGAGAGCCGACGCGAAGGTGGCGGGCCGCGGCTGTGATGACCGTCGATTGGTCGTCAGGTTCGACAAAGAGCAAAACGTTGCCGGCAAGGGCGACAACATCGAAGGTTCGCCCCAAGTCGAGAGTGGCTAAGTCAGCACTGTGCCACACGAGATCGGGCCGAGCTTTACGCGCCCGGCCCAAGAGGTCCGGGTCGAGATCGACACCCTCAACCTCGATGGCGCGGTTGGCGAGTTCGATACCGACTCGTCCCATCCCGCAACCGGCGTCGAGGACCGAGCGAGGCTTCAGCGCTGCGATGAAGTCGGCCTCGCCGTGAACGTGATGACCCTCAGCAGCAAGTCGATGCCATCGAACCTCGTATTCATCGAGGTCAACGCGGGCTCTCCAGTCCTGCCAGCGAGCAGAGAAACGTGGGCTGTTCATCCGATCGGGGTGCTGCGGAGAAGTTCCTCTGGGTGGTCGGCAGGCCCAGCCTGCAACGTCCATCGGCCCGATTGTTTCTCGAACCGAAACCACAGTCCGGTCTCGGACTGACGCACCTGGGCCGAAGCCGAAACTTTGTGAAGTTTCCTGTGACGCAACTGAATGTGGACACCATCGGCACCCGCCACTCGCCACGCCTGGGCTCGGGCGGCCAACTCCTGCGATGTGAGACCGCTATGGCGCACCAGACGACGCCAGCGTTTGCTGCCTTCGACAGCCGCCGCCCGTCTCGCCAGGTCAGCAGCAAGGTCGAGATCGATGTGCGACCGTCGTTCGTCCTCCGCAGTCGAGGGTGCAAGTAGATGCCAGGCGCGCTCGGCTGTCTCGGTGCCGATTTCGCGTAGCCCGTCGGCGGTGAAGGGAGCATTGGGGGGCGGATCGCTTGACCAGGAGGTGAGTTGCCCGGGTTCGTCGTCGACGGGCGGCACCGCCGGCAGCGCTCCTCGCTGACGCGCCCACGCGCTCTCGGCCGCTTCGTCGAGATCGGGCTCCGAAGACGAGCCGCTGCGCTGCTCGGCCACGGCCATCCGAAGTTCTTCCCGGGTTCGGCCCCGAAGGAGGAGAAGTTCGAATGGATCTTCATCAAAGCTGTCGGCCAAGAGATAGAGCACCGCTCCGACGTGTTTGCACACCCGGCCTGCACCGGTGACCTGTTCGCAACCGCAGGTCCATGACAGCTCGCCCTTTTGGGGGAGCAGATCGGCGTTGAGTGAACGAGCATCGTCGAGGATCACGGGCTCGACGTGACCGTCGAGGAGAGCGGCGGTACGACCGCTCGAATCGGCGATGCGATCTATCAACTGCTCCCAGATCTCATCGCTTGCTACCGGCAAGGTCACCGAAACCTCGTATGGCAGACGACGTCCAAGGCCGGCGGTCGCCTCGGCTCGTCCTTTGTCGACAAAGACCTCGAGGTCATGATCGTGCCTGGCATACGACACACCGAGGTCGAGCGCTCCGGGGTCTAGTTCGGCTGACGACCGGAGGGCCTCGAGCCAAACCCGACCCCAATAGATGGCGCCGAGTGAATGCAGCTCACTCATCAGAAGTCGGCCTCCTCGAGAGCGTCAGGCGCTCCCTCGTAGTCGGAGAGCGCCACCAGGTCGGCCAGCGAGTCGTCGTCGAGCTCAGAAATCCAGCCCTCTCCCGAGCCGACAACCGCCTCGGCCAGGGCTCGCTTTTCGTTGAGCATCACGGCAATGCGATCCTCGATCGTGCCCTCGGAGATGAGTCGGTGGATCTGGACCGGCCGATCTTGCCCGATTCGCCACGCCCGGTCACTGGCCTGATCCTCGACCGCGGGATTCCACCATCGGTCGTAGTGGATCACGTGAGTGGCGGCTGTGAGATTGAGGCCGACCCCACCAGCTCGCAATGAGATGATGAAGACATCGGCCTCGCCGGCTTGAAACTCGGCCACCATTCGTTCGCGGTCTTTCAACGACAGCGAGCCATGGAGGAACAGCGTTCGGAAACCGAGAGGCTCGAGGTGTTGTTCGAGTAACCGCCCCATCGCCACGTACTGGGTGAAGACGAGAGCCGCGTCGCCGGAGTCGCGGATGGTTTCGAGCAATTCGGTGCTGCGGCCGAGTTTGCCTGATCTGCCGGCGAGCGGCTCGTCATCAGGCACCAGATGGGCGGGGTGGTTGCAAACCTGTTTGAGCTGCGTGACCAGTTTCAGGACTAGGCCGCGCCGGTTGATGCCTTCGGCCTCGCCGATGTCGCTCATGATTTCGGTGACAACGGCACGATACAAGGCGGCCTGTTCGACCGTGAGGGGCACCACTTCATCAGTTTCTGTCTTCGGTGGCAGGTCAGGAGCGATATCGGGGTCGGTCTTCTGACGGCGCAGCAGGAAGGGGCGGAGTAGACGAGTGAGCTGCTCAGTCGCCACCGGGTCGCGATCTCGCTCGACCGGTATCGCTACGTCGGCCCGGAAGCGCTCAAGGGGCCCCAGCAGGCCGGGCGTCGTCCAGTCAAGAATGGCCCACAGATCGCTGAGTTGATTCTGTACGGGTGTACCGGTGAGAGCGAAACGGGCCTCGGAGGTGATGGTGCGCAGAGCGCGGGCGGTTCGGCTGTACGGATTCTTGATGGCCTGTGCTTCATCGCCGATCGTGAGGCCCCAGGGGCGTTCGTTCAGCAGTTGTGCATCTCGCCTGGCGACGCCGTAGGTCGTTAGCACCATGGTGCCAGGCTCGGTGGGGCCCAAAGAACGCGACGGGCCGTGGTAGCGGACGACTTTGACGCTGGGTGCGAAGCGGTTGATCTCGCGTTCCCAGTTCCCGACGACCGAGGCCGGCGCTATCACCAGAGTTGGAGCAGGGCTTCGTTCCTGTCGCAACAGGTGCAACGCGATGATTTGTATTGTCTTGCCTAGGCCCATGTCGTCGGCCAGAACGCCGCCTAGGCCGAGAGCGTCCATCTCGCTGAGCCAGGCCAGGCCCCGCTCCTGATAAGGGCGTAGTTCGCCCTCGAGCGTTGATGGTGGCTCGAGGGCGGCCGACGTGTCGAGAAGTTGTAGTCGCTCGCCCAGTTCGGCGAGAGGGCCAACGACCTCGATCGTGTGGAACTCACCGCCGACGTTGATGGGTGCACCCAGCGCAGCGGCAACCGCGCTGGATGTGCCGAGGGCCCGTCGTTCGTTCAGTTTCCTGATACCGGCAGCGTCGACTCTTACCCATTGATCGCGGAGTCGGATGACCGAGCGTTTGGCCTCTGAAAGTTCGAGCAACTCGGCTTCTGTGAGGCGCTCGCCGTCGACGGACGCGTCCCAGCGCAACTCGAGCAAGGATGCGAGATCGAGGCCACGACCAGAGGCCGACACCGGACTAGCGCTGGCAACGATGGGAGTGAGATCGATGGCTCGGAAGAGCTCTGAGGGCACAAGTACCGAGAGGCCGGCAGCGCCGAGGCGGTTCGCGAGGGGACCCAGGAGATCATCGACTTCTTCGTCGTCCAACTCTATTTCGGTGGGTCGCCCTGACTCCAAAAGACGGGAGAGCGGGGGCCAGATCTGTGAGCCCCGTCGAACTGCCAGAAGTAGTGCCGCTTCAGCATCGGAGAATCTGGCTCGAATGTGATCGGGCGCCGCCCAGAGGGCCGAGGCCATCACCATCAAGTTCGGATCGCGGCGACTTTGGAAGGCCAAGCTGGCCGAGAATGATCCGGTGTCGCCGTCCGGTGGGTTGACCCGGATGGTGGCGAGTGGCGAGCGGCCGTCGTTGAGTAAGGCAGCGAACGACTCGATGGCGGCCCTGGCATCAATGGTGATCGGCCGGGTCGCGGCGAAAGCTGAGTGGCCGGCCACGATAGGGGCCGCTGGGGTCCGAGCGAATGCGTCGGCAATGGCATGACCAAAGCCATCAATGGCTCGGCTGGCGGAGATGATCCGCAAGTCGGGCTCGGCCTCATCGGTCAGAAGGTCCGGGGATGCGGCAGATGCGGGAACGGTGTGCGCTGTTGCCGGGGTCGCATCGATCAGCTGCCGGCGGCGAGCGGTGTCGGTCGAGTCGAGAGGTCCGAGTCGCCAGGTGTCGATGCCGAAGGGCGACAGGGACGGCTGCAACAAACCCCTGCTGATCTGCTGCAATGCCAGCCGAGTGGCGACGGCAAAGACGTGGACAGATTCGCCGCACCGAGCATCGGCCGGTAAGTCGCAGAGCGCATCAATGGCATCGGGAATGGCCACTTTGAGGACGGTTGCTGTGACCCGTTGCATATGTCCGTCGACAGGCTGCACCAGGTCGACCTCGGTGTCGGCACCTCGGAGTACCCGCGTTGGATGCCACATCGCCAGCCATGAGGCTCGCGCTGGGTCAGCCGTGATGAAAGTGGCCTCAATGGCCTCAGTTGTGAACAGGGCAGCGATCTCGCTGCGAGCGCGCATTCACTTAGCGTACGCGGGTGGGCGGGTTCTGGCGCAGCAAGAGATAGCCATCTTCGACGGTCGGCGCTACGAGCTCGGCTCCGGGTGGGGGATCGCCAAGGCACCGATGCCTCCCATCGGCCTGTCGCCAGTGAGCTCTGCTAGCCAGCGGAACTTCGGCCTGCACCCAGGTTCGACCTGCCGCTTTCTCGGCCAGGACCTTCGGCGTGCCCACGAATGTCAGCCGACCCTCGTCGAGGACGAGCACCAGGTCGCTCAGTGCGGCCTCGTCGGTGAGGTGAGTGGATTGAATCACCGTGGTGGCGTGGCGTCGATCGGCCACAATCTCGCGTAGGTGAAACCGCTCGTCGGGGTCGAGCCCGGCCGCTGGCTCGTCAAGCAGCAGCAACGACGGGTCGCCAAGAAGGGCCTGAGCCAAACCGAGTCGTTGTTTCATGCCCCCAGACAGCGTGGCGACCCGATCGCCCGCTCGGTCGGCGAGGCCAACTCGATCGAGAACGTCGTAGGCCAAGTGGCGCCGATGGCGTTCGTCGGTGACCTGCTTCAGCACGGCGACATAGTCGAGAACATCGAAGACCCGAGCCGACTCGGCGAGCCCCGGCTTCTGTGGCAGATAGCCGACGCGCCGCCGGATTTCGATGCGATCCGATTCGTGGGTCGGATCGAGCCCATCGATCAGGAGCGATCCGGCAGCGGGAGAGGTCACCGTTGCGAGACAACGGAGCAGCGTTGTTTTTCCTGCGCCATTGGGTCCAAGCAACGTGATGAGGCCCCGCTGTACGGCGATGTCGACGCCTCGAAGGGCTTCGATACGACCAATCTTTTTGGTGAGTCCGAATGCCAGCACCTGGCTGGGGACCGTGGGGGTGAGGGGCGCTGGGGCTTTCATGCGAGGACTCCGAGCCTTCATGCCAGGACCCCGAGGAGGTCGAACCGTTCGCGGCGGACGTAGGCCACGAGCAGGCCCAAGATGGCGAGGGTGCTCATCGTGAGTTGGCCAGCGATACCGAATGCAGCCAGCGGATCGTTGGCCCCGGCGCGGGATAGCAAGACCAGCAGCACCCACGCCGCACCGGTGATCACGGCCGCTCGGCGAGGAGCGACGATGGTCATCATCGCCAACGTGATAGCCGTCGTACCCAAGGCAGGCAACAACCAGCCGAAGGCCATCAGCGTCGCTCCCGGGGTGAAGAGTGCCGTGATGCCGAGAACCAAGATCGAGAAAGCGAGAACGGCGGCCGCCCGAGTGAGTAAAAGTCGCAGCCCACTCATGGGTGTGGCCAGCGATGCCTCGTGGGCCGGGTCGGCTTCCAACCCGTACGCCAGAGCGACGCCCATAACGGGTACGAGCGGCGCGAGTATCAGAAAGGGGAGAAGACCAGCACGGGTTTGATCGGTATCGGAGGCGGTGAGGCCGACAACGATGGCAAGGCCGGTCGCTGCAAACCAGGCACGACGCAGCGCAGGCGTCGCGACGACAAGCCGCGTGACGTTCGCCGGCATGCCCAGTCGCCGGAGCAGACGCTCGAATCGTCGCGGCCGTGCGCCCCGCTATCGATAAGGGCGTCCTCGAAAGACATCGCAGAGGTGACGCCCGGTGCCGGTGCCATGGCGATGGCCAGGGTGTCGGGCGCCATGGGGGTTGGCCGCTTCTTTCGGAGCTGATCGATCAGCCGCCGCACCGCGATGCCCCAGAGCCAGGCACCAACCTGGCCATCGCCCCGGTACTTCTTGGCCGATTTCCAGACGGAAACGAACGTGTCCTGAAGGGCGATGTCGACGAGGTCAGCGTCGCCGCAACGACGCTCGAGCCGAGCTGTCAGCCACGCGGCATGTCGTCGGTACAGCTGTTCCAGCGCGCTCCGATCGCCACGGGCGATCCGGGCTACGAGGGCACGGTCTTCGGCGTCGTTGTCGGCGGCTTCCCTCGATGGGGTTCGCAGTCGCCATCATCGGAATCTCGTTGTACTTCGAGTTCGGGACCATCGCCATCCTGCCGCTGCTCTTCGTGTTGATCGTTCCCTTCGAGAAGCTCTTTCCCCGACACCAGCAACGGCTGCGGCGACCGCAGGTAGCGACCGACATGGGCTATGCCCTGTCCGGGACGGTCATGAACTTCATCGCCCTCGTGGCCGCCATCCCGGTCGGAATTCTGAGTCTCGGCTGGTTGCCAGGTCTGCTGATACGGCCGTTGGTCAGCATGATCCCGGCCACCGAGACGTCGCCGTCGCCCATCGCACTCCCAAGGTTTGGACGAAGCAGCTATTTGGGCTCAGATGAGAACCGCTCGTTAGCTCAGAACAAGAGTGTCGACGTCGTAGTCGAACAACCAGGCGTTCCGGTGGGTCGTCGCCTGCTTGGGGTTCGCGAGCGCGGCATCTCGCGCTAGCTGGTCGGCCCCATCGGGCAGATGGAACATCTGCCCGTTCTCCCTCGCCTTGGTCTGTACGAGCGCCGTACGTTCTCTCCGTTGCCGTTCATAGGTGGCCAGCGCCAACTCAATGTCGGTGATCTCGGTGAGACATCGAGTGAGAACGGCCGCGTCCTCGATTGATTGCGCTGCCCCTTGGGCCATGAACGGAAGCATGGGGTGACACGCGTCGCCGAGCAGTGTCACCCGACCATCGCTCCAACGCGGGAGGGGGTCGCGGTCGTAGAGCGCCCACCGATAGATGGGCGCGTCACCAACCGCTTCGATAATCGAGCGCACCGTCGGCGCCCAGTCGCCAAAGTCATCGAGGGCATCGGCCAACGTTCCCTGCGCCGTCCACGATTCGTCGGTCCAGGATTCGGTCGGGCTGATGCCCACCCAATTCAGCAGCTCGCCCCGGCGAAGGTAGTAGTGCACCAGGTGGGAATCGGGACCGAGAACGGCGGTGGATGCAACGGGGATGTTTAGGTGGCGGATTCGGCTGGTTGGCACAACCCCTCGCCAGGCCGCCCCTCCGGAGAAGCGCGGTTCGGCAGGGCCGAAGAGCTGGGCTCGAATAACCGAATGAATGCCATCGGCCCCGATCACGACGTCATGGCTGACTCGCTCGCCGTTGGCGAACGAAAGGTCGACGCGGCCGTTGCGATGTTCGACGCCGACGCAGTGATAGCCGGTGTGCAGGCATTCGGTGTCGAGATTGTTGGCCAACACCCGCAACAGGTCAGCCCGATGCAGATGAAAGTATGGGGCACCGAACTGATCGGCCACAGCGTCGCCAAGGGGTTGCCGGGCAAGGAGCGACCAGTCCTCCCACCGGCGCAGATCACCAGTGAGAGGCCGGACAGCGAAGTCGCCAAGCGCCGCGAGCAGACCGAGCCGGTCGAAAATGCGGGTGGCGTTGGGGCTCATCTGGATGCCCGCGCCAACTTCGGCCAGCTCGTTCGCTCGCTCGTAGAGCGAAACCTTGTGCCCAGACATCGTGAGGGCGATAGCGGCGCTGAGCCCACCAATCCCCGCGCCAACGATGGCGATCTCTCGGCCCGAAGTGCTCATGCTGACGAGTGGCTTTTATTCGACCCAGGCTTTGATCTTCTCGATCGTGTCGAGGGGATTCTCGCCTGCGGGCGAAATATTGAGGTGGGTGATGCCGACCTCTTTGTAGATGGCAAGGCGCTCGCGGATGTTGGCTTCGTCACCGGTGAGCATTGAGAGGTCGAGGTACTCGTCAGGAATTGCCGCCATAGCCTCGGCTCGTTTGCCGGAGAGGAAGAGGTCCTGAACCTTTTCGGCCTCCTCGACCCAGCCGTACCGCTTGAAGAGGTCGTTGTAGTAGTTCTTGTTTTTCGCACCCATGCCCCCTACGTAGAAGCCGATCTGGCCTCGGGCTGCTTCTCGGGCGTCCTTTACATCGGGTCCGTCACCCAGTGCGACGACGCCACCGGCGATGATCTCGAGCGGGGGAAGGTCGGGCGAACGCTTGGCTTTGCCCGCCTCGAGGGCATCGCCCCAGACCTGTTGAAAGCGATCGGGAACGAAGTGGATGGGCTGCCAGCCGTTGGCGAGTTCGGCCGTCATCTCGACGTTCTTGGGTCCAATGGAGGCAATGACGATCGGGATGTCTCGCTCGGGCCGCTTATCCATGAACTTCAGTGGCTTGCCGAGGCCGGTGCCCTGGCCTTCTGGCAAGGGCAGGCTGAATGCCCGCCCCTCGTGCGTGACCTTCTCGCCACTCCACACTTTGCGGCAGATTTCGATGGTGTCGCGTGTGCGACCCAGCGGCTTCTCGAAGGGCACACCGTGCCAACCTTCGATCACCTGTGCACCGGAACTGCCAAGCCCAAGAATGAAACGTCCCTCGGACAGGGCATCGATGGTGGCAGCGGTCTGGGCAATCAGTGCAGGACTCCGGCTGTACACCGGGAGGATGCCGGTCATCAACTGCAGTGTGGTTGTCTGGCCGGCGAGGTACGCGAGAGTGGAGACCAGGTCGTAGCCGTAAATCTCACCGCCCCACACCATGTCGATACCGGCGGCCTCAAGATCCTGGGCGCGCTTGGCCAGCTTCTTGGGATCGCCATTAAACGAGATCGTGGTGCTTAGCTTCATGGCGCTGACGTTAGGCCGACCAAGGCCCCGTTGGAAACCGCATCAGAGTGATGCTTATCCAGCCGCCCGTTTGAGGGCGTTTGGTGGGAAGGCGTGGGCCTCAACACACAGCGCAGACCACGCATCGAGTTGCTGTACAACAGACTCGAAGTCCTCTCCGATGGCATCCACGATCGAGCGTCCCATGGCATCGGTCCGGGCTTCGATCTGGTCGCGGAATTGTTGGCCGGCCGGCGTCAAGGAGCCTTCTCGCACCAAGCCGGTCGTCTCGAGCTCCGCCACGGTTCGGGCGATTGCCTCGTCGGACCAGCCGCGGGTGGCCGTGTAGCTGCCAAGTGGCATGCCGACCCACAGTTCTGTCAGGACATTCATGGCAACCGGTCCGAGTCCTTGGGCGACACAGACGGCGTTGTGGCTGTCGCCTCGATATTCCCGGGCCAGCTCAGTTGCCCGCCAGAGGCGGCCGATCGGATCGTCAGGCCAGGGTTGGCTGAGGAAGCCAGCGAATAGCGGGCGAGCCGTAACATCGGCTGCGCTCACTGCCTCCTGGAGGAGGTCGGCGACGGGGGCTACATCGATGCCGTCGAGTATCTGGCCGAGGCTGGCGATGGTGGCCTCGGTCCGAGTGGCAATGAGTGTGTCGCGATCGACGATCGCCGAGCTTGTGGTGTACAGGCGGCGCAGATAGTCGGGTTCGAAGACCGCGAACGTTGAAACGACCACGCCAGGGTCGGGAATGCCGAGCGCTGACGCCCGACTCCAGACATAGCTGCTGATGAAGTCCAGGCCAAGCGCCGCTAGTTGTTCGTGGGTCGAGCGAGACCAAACCGAATGCATGGCGATGGGCTCGATGGCATCGCGGAGTTGGCGTGCGGGCGAGGCTCCAACCGTCGGCCCGGGTTGCTCGGTTGGCATCGGAGTCGATGCCCAGCCCGCCGTGACTTCGTCGTAGTTCATGGCCGGACGTTAGCTGGCGGTCGAGGGCCGAGCGGTTCCAGGTAGGAGTCGTTCCAAGTAGAGGTTGTAGTTCTCGTCGTCGAAGCACACGAACGTGAGCCGCTCGATCGAACGGGTGGCGACCACGTCGCTCGATAGCCAGGAGCGGACGGCCTCGATGGCGACACCAGCCGCCCGGATCTTCGGGAACCCGTACACGCCTGTGCTGATATTGGGGAAGGCCAGGGTTTGTAGTTCGTGAGCGGCAGCGAGATCGAGTGATCGTCGATAGGACGATGCCAGCGTGCGATCGTGGGCGGCCGCGTGGGCCTCGTCGAAAACGGGACCAACGGTGTGGATGACGTACCGAGAGGGGAGTGCTCCCGCGGTCGTGATCACGGCGTCGCCTGGCTGACACCCTCCCTGCTTGGCAACGATGTCCCGACATTGATCGAGAATGGCAGGGCCGCCGACCCGGTGGATGGCTCCGTCGACGCCACCACCGCCGAGCAGACTGGTATTGGCGGCGTTGACGATGGCGTCACACGTGATCGCTGTGATGTCGCCCAGAACTGCAACGAGTTCGGCGGCGTGCTCGGCCACGGGCCGAATCGTACCTAGGTGGTTGGTGTTTTTCGTGTTGGTTGGTGCTCGCGTTTGGGGGACTGTTCGGCGATGATGGTGGCTATGACGATCGGGTTGACGCCGTCGCAAGCGGACATGTTGAAGGGCACGGGGTTCGTGGGGGATCGGGTCGGCGCCGACTCGATCTGGGCGTTGTTGCATCGCGAGGGTCATCGCTTGTTCCCGGACGAGTTGTTCGCTGATCTGTTCACGTCGACGGGTCGGCGGTCGGTGCCGCCTCAGATCGTGGCGACGGTGATGGTGTTGCAGCGTGCGTTTGGCCTGTCGGATCGTGAAGCGGTGTCGGCGTTCGAGTTCGATGCCCGCTGGAAGTACGCGTGTGGCGGTTTGGACTTCGATTATCCGGGTTTCGCGCACACTGTGCTGGTCGATATGCGGGCCCGCTTGGCCCGGTCGGATCGCCCGAAACGGATCTTTGAGGTCTCCTTGGACGCTGCCCGGACTGCTGGGCTGGTGAGCACGAAGCGGGTGTTGGACTCGACACCGTTGTATGACGCGGTCGCGACCCAAGACACTGTGACGATGATCCGCTCTGCGATCCGGCGTCTTCTCGCCGCCGCCGGAGCGGGTCTCCAATCCGAGCTACGGGCGCAGCTTCGTCGTGACGATGACTACTCAGCTGCGGGGAAACCGCACTGTGATTGGGACGACGCGGTGGCGCGGGCGGCGCTGGTCGATGCGTTGGCCACCGACGCGTACCGGAGTCTCGATGTTCTCGACGGTCGGAATCTGGGCGTCGAGGTTGGCGAAGCCGCAGAGCTGTTGGCTGCGGTCGTCGGTCAAGACCTTGAACAAGACGACGACGGGCGGTTCAAGATCGCGAGGCGGGTCGCGAAAGACCGGATCATCTCCACGGTCGATCCCGAAGCCCGCCACGGCCACAAAACCTCATCGAGGCGTTTCGATGGCTACAAGGGCCACATCGCGATTGACC
>JBLINY010000045.1:0-30779 GCA_047638695.1 Acidimicrobiales bacterium
TCGACGACAGGGGAGCGCTGCCAGGAACAGTCGGAATCGTCAGCGATTCGGCCAACTGGCGAGCCCGCACCTTGTCACCGAACAGCGCAAGGGCATCGGCTGACGGCCCAATGAAGAGCAACCCTTCATCGGCGCAGCGTTTGGCGAAGACGGCATTTTCGCTGAGGAATCCATAGCCCGGGTGCACGGCATCGCAGCCGCTTCGCTTCGCCGCTCCAATGACGGCCTCTATGTCGAGGTACGCCTCAACCCCATCTCCGTTCGAGAGCGCGACGGACGTATCGGTGGCTGTTGTGTGAAGCGATGACGCGTCGGCTGGCGGATGGATGCTGACCGACTCAATCCCTAACGAGGCCGCCGCCTCAGCGATACGTATGGCGATTTCGCCTCGGTTTGCGATCAGGACTCGGCTGATGGTCACAGGATCACTTTTCCACCGCCACCGGGGCGACACGAATCGAGCGCCGGCATCCGCCGAGACGAACGCCTACCGACTGACGGTGATGAGAACCGGGACCGTGCGGTTGTTGTGGAAGTCCACGGCCTCTACGGCGTAGGTCGACGTGCCCGGCGCTGGGCGATCATCGAGGAAGGCTGTCTGATTGAGGTCGGCGCCACCACCCAGGTACGTCAGTTCGTCGTCGTCGCCCACGAGCGAGACGCTGTACGAGGCGAACTCGACATTGTCCGACGATGGGTTCCATGTCAGCAACACCTCATCGGCGGTGATCTCACTCTCGAGCCCGGTGACCGGGTCGGGGGGGTTCGGTATCGGTGATGGTCAGCGCTGTGGTCCACCGTCGAGTGAGGGTTTGACCGTTCACATCGACTTCCAACAGGTAGGTGTAAAACCGCTCCGGCTCAACGTCGGTGTCGGTGAACCCAATCGCTGGGCCCTCGTACACCAGCAGGTCGGCCGTGAGCGCCACAGCTTCAGGATCGAGCGTGCCATCGTTCAGAGTCCGATAGATCCGATAGTTGGGCGCTAGTCCGTTGGCTTCGGACCAAATGAGCTCGACGCTCGTGTCGGTCATGGCCCCACGCCCCAGCCAGTTGTCACCATCGATGGTGCCGGGGTTGTCATCGGGCCGAACAGCCAGCGCGGTGGAAGCCGAGTCTGGGTCGGAGTCGGTGGTCGCCACAGGTCTTTCGCTGCTCGAGTTACTGGCAGAATCGGAGGACGTACAGGACGTTGCCAAACCAGACGTCGCCAACCCAACGATCAGGGCCGCAGCCAGGGCGACCAGAACTCCGAACCGCTCGCCCAACTGACCTGCCACGCGGTCCAATCTAGGCTCTTGCCATGCTCTCGCCGTACCGCGTCCTCGATCTCACTGACGACCGGGGCCACTTTGCTGGCTTCTTGTTGGCCCAGATGGGAGCGGACGTCGTTGCCGTAGAGCCTCCCGAGGGTCAACGGGCCAGACACAAGGGACCGTGGGCGGGTGGCGAGCGCAATATCGAACGCTCGCTCAACCATTGGGCCTACAACCGGGGCAAGAAGTCAGTCGTGGTTGAAACCACCGACCAGATTGCGCAACTTGCTGAGGGCGCCGACGTCCTCATCGAGTGCGGCGCCTTCGATCTCGACCTCGAGGCGCTGCGGTTAGCCAACCCGGCCCTAATCACCGTGTCGCTGACAAGCTTCGGCGCCGATGGCCCAAAGGCCGACTGGCTTGGCACCGACCTGACGTTGCACGCCGCAAGCGGGGAGATGTCACTGAATGGCTACCAGGACCGAGCTCCCGTACGCATCAGCGCCCCGCAGGTATGGGTGAACGCCGGTGCCGAGGCAGCCTGCGCCGTAACCATTGCCCTCACCGATCGTCGCCAATCCGGTCTGGGGCAGCACGTCGACCTGTCGGCCCAAGAGGCGATGATGCTGACGGCGCAAGGATGGTTGGCCCCGGCACTGTGCGACAACCCTTCAGCCCGTCGCAGCGGTGGCGGCCTCGAACTACTCGGCGTCATCAAGTTCAGGTTTGTCTACGAATGCCTTGATGGGCACGTCACCCTGACGTTCCTTCCAGGCGTGTTGGTCGGCTCGTTTACCAACCGCATTGTGAAGTGGGCCCATCAACAGGGAACGCTCAGCGACGAACTGGCTGCCATTGACTGGACCGACCTCATGAACGAGCGCCAGGCAGAGGAGGTGGCCGAGATCGCTGCCGCCACAGCCGATGGGCTGGCAGCAGCGCTGGCTACCAAGACGAAAGGTGAGCTGTTCGAGATGGCACAGAGGGATAAATTGCTGATGGTCCCAGTCACGAACGCTGCCGACGTCTTGGCCAGCGAGCATTACGCGGCACGCGACTTCTGGGACAGCGTGCCGATGCCGGGCATCGATGCGCCGATTCGCTTTCCCGGACCATGGGCCCACATCGATGGACCAGAACTGCGGCGGCTGGGGCCCCCGCCGAAACTCGGCGAACACACCGTTGAGATCCTCGGCACTTCGCGCCAAGTCGACGTCGTTCCTACCAACTCAGCCGCACCATCGCGTCCCCTCGAAGGGGTAACCGTCATCGACTTCACCTGGGTCTACGCAGGACCATTCGCTACCAGGATGCTCGGCTACTACGGCGCAGATGTGATCCGGATCGAATCACAAACACGCCCCGACCAGGTGCGCTCGTCGGGACTGTCGCGGGTAATGGGTGATGACGGGCCCGAAGTCAGTCAGCAATGGCATTCCATCAACGCCGACAAAAAGAGCCTTCAAATCAACCTGAAAGTGCCCGAGTCGCGCCAGGTCGTCCTGGACCTGGTAGCAAAAGCGGACATCGTGATCAACGCCTTCTCGCCCGGTGTGCTCGAGCGACTTGGTCTCGGGCACGAAGACCTGCTGGCCGTCAATCCGAAGCTCATCGCTGTATCGACCACGCTGTTCGGCCATAGCGGGCCCCTCTCTCCCATTCCCGGCTTCGGAAACATGGGCGCCGCCATGGGCGGGTACTACGAGCTCACCGGTTGGCCTGACCGTCTGCCCGCCGGCCCGTTCTTGGCCTATACCGACGCCACGTCGCCTCGCCTCACAGCGGCAGTCATGATGGCAGCTCTCGACTGGCGTGACCGCTCCGGCAAGGGCGTCAGCATCGACTTCTCCCAGGCCGAGGGGGGCGTTCACTTCCTGTCCGAAGCAATGCTCGATCAGGAGGTCAACGGGAATTCCCAGACTCGCAACGGCAACGCTGATCATTGGATGGCCCCCCACGGCGCCTATCGATGCGGCCTCGCCGAGGCCGATCAATGGATGGCCATCGCATGCGAGACCGACCGGCAATGGCAGGCACTTGCGCAACTCCTGGCCCGACCCGAGTTGGCTTCGGTGTCGACGGCGGACCGTCTCGACCGGCAGGCGGAGTTGGACGCGATCATCGAGGCCTGGACGGCCGGCCAAGAACCGCTTGAGCTTCAGGAACGGTTGCAGGCTGCAGGCGTCCCAGCTCATCAGGTCCAGAACAGCCCTGAGGTAGTCGCCGACCCACAGCTGCTCCATCGCGACCACTTCCACGAGGTGCCCCACGAGATCTACGACTTCACCTGGGCCGAGCAGTACGGATTTCGTCTCTCACGCAGCGACGGCACACCGCGCCGAGCCGGCCCGACATGGGGCGAGCACAACTTCGAGATCCTCTCTGACCTGCTCGGTTACGACGGCGAGCAGATCGCGGAGCTCGCCATCGCCGAAGTTCTGGAGTAACCGATCGGGATCAAACCTCCCACCCTTGTGCCCTCGGCCGATTCACGAGCTAGCTTCCAGGGATCATGAAACAACCTGTGTCAAGGGGGCCCTGTTGAAGTACTACGCACCGACGACGGTCGAAGAGGCCGTCGGGGTTCTTAACTCTGAGCCCAATAGCAAGGTGTTTGCTGGCGCCACCGATGTGGTCCCGCAAATGCGCGGCGGAAGGCCTGCACCAGACGGGCTTGTCGACCTCAAGAAAATCGAGCGTCTCGTCGCCGTAACCAAGACCGACGACATGTGGGTAATCGGCGCCGCGACACCAGCCGCGCACCTCACCAGCAACGCCGAACTGGCCGCTGAGTTTCCGGGCTTGGTGGAGGCAGCAGGTCTCATCGGTTCCGACCAGGTTCAAAGCCGGTCCAGTCTCGGTGGCAACCTCTGCAACGCCTCGCCGGCCGCAGACTCGGTGCCCGGCATGGTCATCAACGGCGCCCGCGCCGTGATTGCCTCCGCATCAGGAACTCGCACGATCCCCGTCGAGGACGTAGCAAGCGGACCTGGTCGCACGTCACTCGCCGACGGTGAGTTCGTGGTCGAGATCGAGGTCGACCGTCGTCCAGACAGCACTGGCGACGCCTACCTCCGTCTTATTCCACGGACCGAAATGGATATCGCCGTTGTTGGTGCAGGTGTACGCCTCACCCTCTCGGGCGACACCGTCACCGCAGCCACCGTCGCTCTTGGCGCCGTGGCTCCCACCGTCATCCGGGTGCCCGACGCCGAGTCTGCCCTGGTGGGCAGCACCCTCGACGACGCAACCCTCGAAGCGGTCGCGGCCGCGGCCAGCGCTGCATGTAACCCAATCGACGACAAACGCGGCACCATTGCTTACCGCGAGCATGTGGCTGGAGTATTGACCAAGCGAGCGGTCGCCATAGCGGCCGACCGCGCCCGAGGAATCAACAACGGAGGAGGCCACTGATGGCAAAGACTCATGTGACCGCGACCATCAATGGTGACGAGACCGAATTTCTCACCGAAGAGAGCACCTCGCTGCTGAACGCTCTGCGAGACGACGTCGGCCTCATGGGCGTCAAGGAAGGCTGCGCGACGGGCGACTGCGGTGCATGCTCGATCATCATGAATGACGAGCTCAACGCCTCCTGCCTCGTGTTTGCCCCAGAAGCCAGCGGTGCCACCATCGTCACGGTCGAGGGCATGTCCGACGGTGATCACTTGCATCCGCTTCAGCAGTGCTTCTTGGAAGGCGCTGCGCTCCAGTGCGGCATCTGCACCCCGGGTTTCCTGGTGGCTGCCAAGGTACTGCTCGACAAAAACCCCAACCCAACTGAGACCGAAATTCGCTACGCGCTGGCCGGCAACCTTTGCCGCTGCACGGGCTACGACAAGATCATCCGTGCGGTGCAGGAAGCTGCCTCACGCATGCAGGAGGCATAACAATGGCTTTGGCAGAAGAAACCAACGCAATGCAGGGCTACAAGTACGTCGGCACCCGCCCGGTGCGGCCCGACGGGTTTGAGAAGGTCACGGGACGGGCCAAATTCGGCGCCGATCTCACCTTGCCCGGGATGCTCTTCGGCGCCGTCGTGCGCTCGACTGTGGCCCACGCCGAGATCGTCTCGATCGATACCTCCGAGGCCGAAGCAATGCCTGGCGTCAAATCGGTGATCACCGGCGCCGATTTCCCCGAGCCCACCGGCAAGCCGGCCGATCAGGATGTACAGCGCAACGCCATTGCTCGTGAGAAGGTGATGTACGAAGGTCACCCAGTGGCAGCCGTTGCCGCCGTCACACGTGAGCAGGCCAGGGCTGCCGTCAAGGCCGTCAAAGTCACCTACAAGGTGCTGCCGCACGTCCTCACCGTTGAACAAGCAATGGCAGACGGTGCTGTTCTTCTTCACGAGAAAATGATGACCAAGGGAGTCGACCCGGCTCCGGAAGCACCCAGCAACATCGCCTCTCGCACGGTCTTCAACGGTGGCGACCTCGACAAGGGCTTCGCAGAAGCCGACGTCGTCGTCGAGCGTTCCTTCACCACCAAGCCGGTGCACCAGGGATACATCGAGCCTCACGCTGCTGTGGCTGACACCACCCCCGACGGACGCACCACCGTGTGGTGTTCATCGCAGGGGCACTTCGCCATGCGCACTTATTCGGCCAGCGTCCTCGGGTGGGATTCATCCCGCATCAAGGTGATTCCGGCCGAAATCGGCGGTGGGTTCGGCGGCAAGACCGTCATCTACCTCGAGCCGTTGGCCGTTCGTCTCAGCCAGAAGGCTGGTCGACCGGTCAGGATCGTGATGGACCGCGACGAGGTCTTCCGGGCCACTGGCCCGACTTCGGGCGCCAGCTTGCGAGTAAAGGTTGGGGCAAAGAACGACGGAACCATCACGGCCGCTGACGTGTGGATGGCCTTCGAAGCCGGCGCCTTTGCTGGATCTCCTGTGGGCGCCGCTTCTATGACGGCGCTCGCTCCCTACAAGCTCGAGAACTTCAACATCGAAGGTTTCGATGTTGTCGTAAACAAGCCGAAGGTCGCCGCCTATCGGGCACCAGGGGCTCCCATCTCGGCGTTCGGTGTCGAGAGTGTGCTGGACGAAGTAGCCAAGTCCGTCGGCATGGATCCCATCGATTTCCGCATGCACAATGCAGTCGAGATCGGCGACACGGCCACGTACGGTCCTAAGTTCCCGATCATCGGGTTCAAAGAGACCCTGACCGCCATTAAGGAGCACCCGAACTATTCGGTGAAGCTCGGCCCCAATCAGGGTCGTGGCGTCTCCGCCGGCTTCTGGTTCAACGCCGGCATGAACTCGACGGCGACCGTCAACATCAATGATGATGGCACCGCCACCGTAGTCGTGGGTTCACCTGACATCGGCGGCAGCCGAGCATCAATGATGCTGATGGCAGCAGAAGAGCTGGGTATCGACATCGCCGAGATCAAGCCGGTCATCGCCGATACCGAGACGGTCGGATTCAACGACGTCACCGGCGGAAGCCGTGTAACACTGGCGACCGGCGCTGCCGTCGTCGATGCCTGCCGCAAAGTGAAAGACGACCTTTGCGCCCGTGCCGCCAAGCAGTGGGACATCGATGCCGACGCAGTCGAGTGGGTCGACGGACGAGCACAGCCCAAGGACGGCTCCCATCCGGCGATTCCACTTTCGGAATTGGCAAAGGGATGGGGACGTACAGGCGGTCCGATCGCCGCCACTGCCTCGCTCAACGCCCGTGGTGTTGGCGCAGCGTTCTCAACTCAGATGTGCGATCTCGAGGTTGACCCCGACACGGGGGTCGTCACCATCTTGCGGTACACAACGGCCCAGGACGCAGGTCGAGCCATCCATCCCAGCTATGTCGAAGGGCAGCTGCAGGGTGGCGTGGCTCAGGGAATCGGTTGGGCACTCAACGAGGAATACATCCACAACGCTGATGGCGTGATGGAGAACGACAGCTTCCTCGACTACCGAATCCCGGTTGCATCTGACCTGCCGATGATCGATACCGTGATCGTTGAAGTGCCGAACCCGGCGCATCCCTACGGTGTTCGCGGCGTCGGCGAGGTGGGCATCGTGCCGCCATTGGCCGCAGTGGCCAATGCAGTCGCCGCAGCGACCAACCGTCGTATCACTGACCTGCCGTTGTCTCCGGTTCGCATTCTTGATGCGATCCTCAACAGCGACAGCTGAGAGTTAACCGTCCAATGACGGTAAAAGTTCACTTCTCCGCTGGGTTGCGAGATCTCAGTGGGGGAGTAGCTGACGTGGAAGTGGAGGCGGCGAATGTTCGGCGCCTCCTCTCCGCGCTCGACGATCAGTTCCCCGGGATGAGCGAACGACTCAGCGAGGGGACGTCGGTCGCTATCAACGGTGAGATCATTGCCGATGCCCTTTTCGAGGAGCTGCCCGAGGGTGCCGAGGTGCACTTCCTCGAAACACTCAGCGGGGGCTGACCCATCGTGCCTCGGGGTGACGTCGTCGCCCGGGTCAAGTCGGCTCATCGGGATCTCGCGACCCAACTCAACCGGTCCACGGCCGACGGCTCGTTAGACGATTCATCGTTACGAGCGCCCTCACAACTACCAGGTTGGTCACGGGCCCATGTGCTGGCTCATCTGATCGGCAACGCCGATTCGATCACGGCCGGCCTTGTTGGAGCAGCAGCCGGCAGAGTCGATGCCAGTTATCCCGGTGGGCTCGCACAGCGCGAAGACGACATCCAGCGACGGTCGGTTTGGCCACGACACCACCTGCTGATCGAGCTCGACACCGCCAACTCACGGCTCGAGGCAGCCCTCGAAGCACTGGACGAGACCTCGTGGCAGGGGTATTGCCGGGCTCGCGGCAGCGAATGGCCGGTGGCGGAACTGCCAAGCAAGCGAATCCGAGAGGTCGAAATCCATCGCGTCGACCTCGGCCTTGCCTCGTTCACCACCGTCGAGTGGTCGGCGGACTTTCTCGAATCAGAGCTACGGAGCTTCCAAGCTGGTGGAGCCGAGCTACCGGCACCCATCGCCGCTCGGTCCCTGCACCAACAGGTCGCCTGGATCCTCGGTCGACCAGCAGCGGGTCTTGCCGCTTCCTGGACGGCCTCCACGCTCGATCCCACCTGGTGTCGATCGATCACCCAATCCGAAATCGCTGAACTCGACACCGCCTTGCGACACTTCCGGTCGTTGAGCCCAAGCCTCGATCTCGCCGTGATGACCACGGACGACTTTCCACTTCACGAATTCAGGGACGTGCTGGTCCGGTTGCGGCGCCAGCTGATATCAGGCGCCGGCGTTGCAGCGCTCGAGGGCTTTCCCGTCGACTCCTACACCGAGGGCGAGCTCAGGGCCATCTGGTGGGGCCTCTCACTTCACCTCGGTAGCCCGCGGGCCCAGAGCAAACAAGGTGACGTCATCGGCGATGTACGCGATATCGGTACCGGAATCTCGGGGAAGGCTGGGCGCGGTTACACATCGAACAGCGAGCTGAACTTCCATGCCGACGTCACCGATGTCTCCGGTCTGTTCTTCCTACGCACGGCAAAGGAGGGAGGGGTTACACGGCTGGCCAGCGCCGTGATGACTCACGACCGGATTGCCGCCTCCCGACCCGACCTTCTCGACGTGCTGTACCGGCCACTGCCCTGTTCGTGGCAGGGCAACCAGCCCCCGGGCGATCCTGGTTGGTACGACATCCCCGTCTTTGGGCACGTGGCCGGTGAGGTGAGCTGTTCCTATGTCCGCACCAATATCACCCTGGCGGCAAAGAATGCGGGAAGCCGGCCCCTGACCGCCGAAGAGATCGAGGCAGTTGAGCTGGTGAAGGCCACAGCAACAGCGCCCGACCTCTGGGTCGAGCGGCAGTTCGATGCCGGCTCCATGTTGTTCGTACACAACCACTCAACGTTGCATCTACGCACCGAATTCACCGACTGGGACGAGCCCGAGCGCAAACGCCACCTCCTTCGGATCTGGTTGTCGGTGCCAAACAATCGACGGCTGCCAGCCAGCTTCGCTACCTTCTTCGGGGACGTGACGGCTGGCTCCGTCCGCGGTGGTTATCAAAGCCAAGCCGCTGGTCCGGTTTTCACCACCTTGCCAGCCACCTGACTGCCCGCCACCTGGTTGCCTAGCGCTTCAGTCCGGGGATCGTCAGATACGGGCGAGCCTGAGGCCCTCAGGTTCCATCGATGTTGATGGTGATCTCGCCGCCCGGGTGCAGCGAACAGAACCCTTGGATGGTCGCCACCTCGGAGAAGCGCTGCTCGAGACGCTGGCCCGGCTCCACCCTGAACGGACCAACCTGGTGGCCGACAACATCTTCATTGACGACGATCAACTGGTCACGCAGCCGATAGCGCACCTCGCTCGGAAACAACTCGACGTCGATCCCCGCCTCAAGCTGTTGTGCGGTGCCCTCGGGAATCACAATCAGGTGCTCGGCCCCGTCGCGCGGCCCGATCCATTGGCTCAGACCGATCGATATCGCGATCATGAACAGCCCCACCGCTGTCAGCAGCAGGATGGCCGAGCGAGGCGATCGAGGCGCATGGTCGGAATCGAGGCGATCGCTTCTCACGCCGGTTCGTCCATCCACCAACACGAGTGTAATCTACGAAATCGGGCTCGTCTGAGGAGCGTCGTCGAGCGGTAGGGGCCTACGTGTGAAATCCATCGTGAAGGAGCACCCCGACGCCGACCAGGGGGAGGTGGAGGTCGGTTCATTCGATCTCGAGGCCGTGCAGCGGCGGACCATTCGCACCCTTCTCGCCAGCCAGATATGTGGCGGGATAGGCCTGGTTTCGGGCTACTCGGTCACCGCTCTGCTCGCCGATGACCTGACCGGTAGCAAGACGCTCGCCGGCCTGTCAGCTGCCTGTCTGTCCATCGGCGCCGCCGCCGCATCGTTCCCACTGGCACGCATCATGTCCCGTTCGGGGCGGCGACCCGGCCTGCGGTTGGGATACCTACTGGGCGCGGCCGGGGCCTTTCTGGCCGTCCTGGCAGCCGTCACCGGATTCTTCCCTCTTCTTCCGCTCGGCGTGGCGGGCATCGGTGCCGGGAGCGCAGCCAACATGGCCACCCGCTATGCGGCTGCCGACCTGGCCAAACCGGAGCGCCGGGCCCAGTCCATTGGGCTACTCGTGTGGGCCACGACCCTCGGGTCGGGCTTTGGCTCGTTGGTTTCACTGTCGCTATTCGACCCCGCTGGCCGCCGCCTGGGCCTGCCCGACTATGGCGGCTCGTTCCTCGTCGGTGCACTCCTGTTCCTGGTCGGCGCGGCGATCATCGAGACCCGCCTCCGACCTGACCCCCTCGTCCTGGCCGGTGGCGTCGGCAGCACCGAGGCCGACGGTCGTCTTCCATTCCTAGCCTCGGTGAGGCTCATTCTGGCCCACCCAAAGGCTCGGCTGGCGGTGCTGGCCATGATGATCAGCCAGGCCACCATGGTGGGGACAATGACCCTCACTCCGCTCCACATGAGGGACGGAGGCCAGTCGAACGGAGCTATCAGCATCATGCTCTTTGCTCACATCATGGGCATGTATGCGTTGAGTCCAATCGTTGGTCGACTGGCCGACACCGTTGGCCGGTATCCCATGCTGATCGTGGCAGGAGTGCTCTGCACCTCGGGTGCGGTCTGGGCCGGGACGACACCGGGCGATGAGCTGTTCGGACTGACCGCGGGGCAAAGCATGCTCGGCCTGGCCTGGTGCTTCGGCATAATCGCCGCCAGTGGGTTGCTCACCGATTCGTTCCCGGTCACCCAGCGTGCAAGCGTCCAGGGCGCAGGTGATCTCTGTATGGCAGGCTTCGGCGCCATCGCAGGAATCACAGCCGGCGCGATCGTCGCCATCCGCAGCTATCGAGACCTCAACGTCACCGCAGCGGCCATGGGCGTGATCCTCGTCGCCGCAGTGATCCTCACGGTCGGGACGAGCCGCACGGCCCGGCCGACGGCCCTTGCTACTACCTGACCCTCGCTTCGCTCCCAGGCCCTCCTACTAACTGACCCTCGCTTCGCTCCCAGGCCCTCCTACTAACTGACCCTCGCTTCGCTCCCAGGCCCTCCTACTAACTGACCCTCGCTTCGCTCCGGTCAGTTGCCGGCGGTGGTTCGGGGGAGAGGGCCGACACTCTGGTCCGCAGATCATCGTCGATCGCGAAGTCGGCCGCCGCCAAGGACGGAACGAGCTGTTCGGCCGTTCGGCCCCCAATGAGCGGGGCCGTTATGCCCGGCTGCGACGCAGCCCAGGCAACGGCCAGGGTCGCAGGATGACAGCCGATTTCATCGGCCAGTGCGACCAGCCGTTCACCGATGGCAAAGTCGGAATCGTCCCGGTAGCGCTTGTTGTACATCTCGTTGCTGTTCAGGCGGCCTTCTACCATCGTACGGTCGCCCCGGTACTTGCCGGTCAGAAGACCCCCAGCCAGAGGCCCGTACGCGATCACGCCGAGGCCCGCCGACTCGGCGAAGGGCAACAACTCAACCTCAGCCTGACGCTTCACCAGGTTGTACATGGGTTGGAAGGCGGCGATTGGTGCCAGCCCGAGCAGGGCGGCGCGCCCAAGCGCAGTTGCGATCTGCCATGCCGCATAGTTGGAGACCCCGAGATACAGCACCTTGCCCGAGGCGACGAGTCGGTCGAGTGACCGCAACAGATCGTCGACGTCGGTTCGCCAATCGAAGTAGTGAAGATAGAACAGATCGATCCGGTCGGTGTCGAGCCGGCGCAGGCTGGCTTCCACCGATGCCCGGACGTTGTAGGCCGATGCGCCTCGCTCATTGATTCCCGACCCGGTTGGGAAGCCCATCTTGGTGGCTAGGAAGACCTCGTCGCGAACCGGCTTGAGTGCTCGACCAAGAATCTCTTCCGACCGACCCCCGCTATAGACGTTGGCGCAGTCAAAGTGATTCACGCCGGCATCGAGACACCGCTGCACCATCTTCTTCGACTCGTCCTCATCGGTATCGCTACCCATGTTCATGGTGCCGAGCCCCAACATCGAGAGCTGCACACCGGTGGTGCCGAACGGTTTGTACTTCATGGAGCGGACTACCTCAGAGCAGGAAGGCGAGTGTTGGAAGAGAGCGAGAACTATTGACCAGTTCGACGGTCTTGGCCCGGATACGGAAGCCATCGTCGACGGTGCGTAGCCGATGGGTGGCGTGAGCAGCCCACACTCGAAGCTCGTTGCTGGCCTGAATCGAGTGTTCGTACAGCACGAAGTTCGAACGAACCGTGAGCAGGCCGTCGTCTTCTGGCCCAACTTCCACGTTCGAAATCACTCGGCGCATCGGCGACTGCGGTGTCTGGGCATAGTGCACGCCCGTGAGCAACTGTTTCACCCGGGTTTCCAGGCGACCTCGATTGTCGTTGATGTAGGAGATCATGGTGGTCGGGTCGTAGTCGGCTCGGCCCTTGGGCACCCAGTACATGACCTCGTCATCGAACAGCTCGAGCCACTCGTCGTAGCGGGACTCGTCGGCTAGCCGGGCCTCCAGAAAGAGGAATGCTTCGACCTTTGCGCGTAAGACAAGCGCTTCGATATCCGGGCTCACGAGGTCATCACCGAACGCCAGTGACGCCAGAACCCACGACCCGGAATCTCGTCGCTCACGTGGCCGACTCGGTCGCCGTTTGCCTCGACGACCTCACGCCCGATGCCTCGGCTCAGATCCATCCAGCCGCCGCTATGACCGAAGGCCACCTGCATCCGCTCGGCTGCGGCGGCATCATCGGGTAACAGGAAACCGGCAGGACCCATGGCCGCCTCCGACTGCCTCAGTATTCGCTGGTTGAACGATGGCTCAACGCCCGCCAGCGTCAGTGGCGTGTGGTGGTGAATGGTCTGGCCGGCGGCCACTGGCTCGATGATGGCCAGGTTCATCTCGCCGAGGAACAGATTCGGGAAAATGAGGGCGTGCGGTGGCCCTTGCCACAGCAACTCTTCGGCCCGCTCCCTGCCATGTCGTTCCTCGAGCGCCTGGCAGTAGTCCGACACTCGCTCTCGGGAGACACCGAGCCACGCCAGTTGGCGGTCATAGCCGCGCCAAAATTCGAGCTCGACATGTCCGTGGCCCCGGTCCCTCGTCGTGGCCTTCACGATGTCTTCGCCAGCCATCACCGCAGCCTGGTACTGAGAGTCGGGCACAACCCGCCATAAGGACGAGTGCAGCGCTCCGAGGTGATACCCATCCAGATCACTCTCGGCCCACATCTTCCAGTTCGAGGCCACCTCCTGACCCAGCCAACCGGCTGAGAGGTCGAGCTCGCCAATGGGTGAGAGATCGGCCACCCAATCCAACAGGGCCGCGCCGCCGACGCCGAGATGATCCTCGAGCGAACCTCCCGTGCCACTCTGATTGGCGAAGACGAAACCCTGATGGCTGGCAACCTGGCCAGGCCGGTCGAGCGCGCAATCATCTCGATCTACGGCGAGGCCCTTCGGTTGAGGCATGCCCTTCAGTGATCCGTCCAGTCCGTAGGTCCAGCCGTGGAAGATGCACGCGAACGCCTTTGCGTTGCCCTGGGGCTGCTGCAGCAGAGTGACGCCGCGATGGGCACACCGGTTGGCCAATACGTTAATGCTGTTGTCCCGGCCGCGAACCATGACGACGGGATCACGCCCCAGGTTGCGGGTGACGTAGTCGCCCGGCGTCGGGATCTCTGACTCGTGGCCCACGAAAACCCAGCCCTGGGTAAAAATTCGATCGAGCTCGGCGTCAAAGACAGCCCGATCGGTATAGGCCAGACCGTCGACCTGGGTTTCGGTGACCAGAGCGGCGGCGCCGCCCTGGGATAAAGCGGCAGCGCCGCCCTGGGATAAAGCGTTCGATTGTTCGGCCATCGCGCCGAAAGCCTGCCACGGCCAAGCGAGTGCATCCAGCTCAGGGGTCTGAGGGCTAAGTTCGGGAGCATGGCTCTAGAGCGCTGGATCACCGAGATGGGCATGGGCGTCGACGTCCACGGCTACGATTACACCAAGGCTGCGAAACGAGCCGTGTCTGACGCGCTCCGGCACAGCAGCCTCAACTTCTTCGCCGTAACGGGGAAAACCGTGCACGACATGCACGTCGAAGTTCGTATCGGTGTGGCCAAGCCAGAAGAGGTCGATGTGGAAGCGGTGAAGGCCGAGGTTCCCTACGGAACCGTCACGGTCTCGGTCGTCGCCGGCGGCCTCGACGTCGAAGCTCCGTCCGGTGACGACGCCCTTGTCATCGCCAACGCCGCCATCCTCGTCAGCTTTCCCTCCGCCTAACCCCAAATTGCGAAGCTGATGCACCCAGGAGGTGCGTCAGGAGGACAAGAAGGCGGGGGAGGTGATCGAGCGGAGGGCGTTGGCTCGATCTTGCGGGCCGAGGTCAGTGATGTCGGCGACCCCGTATTCGGTGACGACGATGTCGACGTGTGTTCCAGGCACCGTTGCCGGCGTCTCGGGCGACAGTTCGGCGACGATGCGTGAGACCTTGCCACCGGCAGCTGTGGCCGGCAGGGCAACGATGAACTTGCCATCGCCATCGACCGACGACGCGGCCGCGTTCGCGTAATCGGGAGCACCCCCGGGACCCGACACCACACGAGGCCCGACCCGTTCGCTGTTGATCGAGCCGTCGGCCGACACCTCGATGGCCGAATTGATACCTCGAAAGTGCGGGAGCGAACGGAGCACATCGAGTCCGTGGGTTTCCGCCACCGTGATCATCACCACCTCGGGGTTGCGGTGGCAAAAGTCGAACAACGGCTTTGTCCCACCAATGAGGCCGGTCGCAATCTTTCCTGGATACGTGGGGTGGAACGACCCGGCCAGCGCCCCAGATGCATGGAGAGCGACAACGCCGTCGCTGATCATCCCACTGTGGATCGACAACCGCTTGTGGTTATGGAGGGCGTCGCAAACCACCTCGGGAAGGGCACCGAGGCCGAGCTGCAGCGTGGCTCCATCAGGGATGTGTTCAGCCACCAGCTGGCCAATGGTTCGCATGGCATCGTCGGGAGTCGGGCTGGGGAATTCGAGAAGCGCATGGTCGGCGTCGACCAGGAAGTCGAATGCCTCGGCCGGGAGTTCCCCCGCCCCGAATGTGTAGGGCATCTGAGGATTCACCTGAGCAATCACGGTCTGTGCTGAACCCATCGCCGCCAGCGGCGTAGAAACACTCACACCAAGGCTGTACAAACCCTCGGGTCCCGGGGGGCTTACATGGACGATGGCTGCGTCCAGGGGGTACTGCCCTCCCGGCGCCGTTAGCGGCGCCCACGAGCTGAGGGCCACCGCAGCAGTGGTCAATGCGCCGGCCTCAGCCATTGCCTTCACCGCCCCGCTGGGCTGCAAGGCGAGAAAGCGAAACGGCTCGTTGGGGTAGTCGAACACCGGCAATGGCGCGAGCAGAAAGTCGGCGACGAGCTCGAGGCTGGTCCAACGATCCCGTTCGGCCACCATTGCTTCGAGCAGCGTCAGAGGCACGGCTGAGCCACCGCAAACGAAGGCGCGCGTGCCGTCGCCAAGGGCGCCCAGTGCCTCCGACGATGAAACAGTCTTTCCGGCTCGGCCAAGCCGAAGAGTTGAGATCATGAAGACCAGTTTCCCTCGGCTACGGCGTAGGAGCCAGGATACGGGAATGGTGTCTTCTCCTGATCTTCCCGACTTCGACGATCTACCTGTGCTTGAAGGCCTCGGACTTCGCCACGCTTGGGGCGTCTTTGGTCCTGACGATGTGCTCGGCTCGATGAATATGGTGACCCCAGAACGAGTCGCAGCCGCGGCAGCACTGGTCTCCACGGGCGAACGAGTGTCGCTCGACCTACCCCTCAATCTCCCAAGCCCGCCGTTGTTCGGACGCCAGGCCTACGAGCATCACATTTTCCCGCTGAATCGCAACGAGATGGACGACCGCCTCGACAATTTCCATCCCCAGGGTTCGACCCAGTGGGATGCTCTCAATCACGTCCGCTGTCGCGAGCACGGTTTCTGGGGTGGGCGCACCGACAACCCCACCGACGGCCCAATGGGTCTCGGAATCGAGCAGTTCGCCGAACACGGCATCGCCGGGCGAGGGGTGCTGGTAAATGTTGCTGGCTGGATGAGCACCCAGGGTGACTACGACGCGCTGCACCCTCGAGCCATCACCGTCGCCGACGTCGAGGCCACCCTCGAATGGCAAAGGGTCGAGCTGCAACCCGGTGACCTCCTGTGCATTCGGTTCGGTTGGGAGGCCGCGTATCGGGCCCTCGACCAGGAGGCCCGGGTGGCCTATGCCGAAGGACCAACCTTCGCTGGACTCATTGGTAGCGAGGACATGGCCCGGTTCCTTTGGAACAACCATCCGGCATCGATCTGCTGTGATAATCCAGCTGTCGAAGTAGTGCCCGGCGATCCCGAAGTCGGATCGCTTCATCGGCGTCTGCTACCAACGCTCGGATTCGCCTTGGGCGAGATGTTTGCGTTCGAGGAGCTGGCGCAAACATGCGCCCGACTCGACCGCTCAACCTTCTTCTTCGTTGCTGCGCCAATGAAGGTGCCGGGCGCCCTCGGGTCACCCGGCAACGCCGTTGCGATCTTCTAACTTCTGAACAGCGGGACCCCAAGGCTCTGGCCCAAGGGCCAGAGCCTTCGGTCGGGCCTGCTAGCCCTTGCCGTGACGCAGAAGGCGACCCGAGTAGACCTCGGTCTGCTGGTCGTCCTTGATCGTTTGTTCACCGTTGATGATCACGGCGTGGTAGCCACTGGCTCGCTGGATTCGGCGCCATTCGCCACCGGGGAGATCCTCGACCACGTGATTGGGGCCGATCGAGAGATTCTCTGGGTCGTACACCACGACATCGGCAGGACCATCTGTCTTGAGGACACCCCGATCTTGGAAACCGGCGAGCTGGCCTGGAAGACCAGAGAGGCGACGGTGCGCATCCTCGTAAGTGATCCACTCCTTGTCGCGCACCTGGTGGGCCAGGGTCTCGGTGGGGTAGCGGCCGGCGGTGAGGAACTTGGTGTGCGCTCCACCATCGGACACCCCAAACAACATGTGCGGGTACTGAACGACCTCCTTGAGAAGATCGGAGTTGCCCTGCGGCGGTGCGGTGAAGAAGGCAGTTTTCAAATCGTCGGCCACAGCGATATCGAGCATGGCGTCAACAACGTGCTTGTCAGTGAGATCAGCGACTTGCTGCACGGACATTTCGCGAAACTGTTCGGTTTCCTGAGTGCGAGGAGCGAGCACGGTGACGGCTCCCAGAGACGCGGTGGCGATGCTCGGCAGGTTGTCCTTCAACCCCTGGCGACGGGCTGGATCGCCCAACTTGTGCTTCCGTTCCTCGACCGTGCCCAGCGTCGCTTCCATCCAGGCTTCGGAATCGTCGTAGAGATTCCAGTCCTCGAAGGTGAAGGTGAAGCCGGCATCGGTGGTCGCTCCCTGGCCATAGACCGGGATGCCGCGTTCACGGCAACGCTCGAGCCACTCGATGCCCCGACGGTGCACGTGGGGCCGATCTTCGAATGCCTGGATGACGTTGTGTAGTAGTGGTCGGCCTGACAGCGAAGCGATCTCTTCGAGGTGGGCCATGTCGTGCTTGACATCATCGGTCGTGAGCGTCAGCTGCTGCACGCCCTGATTGCGAGCCGCCAAAACCCGGGCGAAGACCCGAGCGGTCTCGTCGTTCATCATGTCGGTCGGCATGGGTGTGCCGTCCCAGTCGCGTTGCACCGCTGCGGGCCCGGTTGGGGGTAGCCGCTGTGCCGACCAACCGCAGCCGCCGGCGTCCATCGACTCGTGCAGCATCTTGGACAGACGAGCGTGCTCGTCGTCGGTGGGTAAGCGCCCCGCCTTGGCATCGTCGAGGCCGAGGACATCGACCAGCATGGGGCCGACCGGCACGTAAGGCAGGATGTTCATTGCCTTCGGGGTGCGATCGAGACTGTCGAGATACTCGGGGAACGAAACCCAGTCCCAGGGCATGCCTTCCTTCATCGAGTCATAGGGAATGGCCTCGACCCGCGTCATCGACTTCATCGCGTACTCACGCATGTCCGGGGCAACGGGAGCGAAGCCAAAGCCACAGTTGCCGATCGCTACCGAGGTAATGCCGTGCCAGCCGGACAGCGTGCAGTAGGGGTCCCAGAAGATTTGGGCGTCATAGTGGGTGTGGAGATCGATGAAGCCGGGAGCCACGTGCAGGCCGGTGGCATCGATCACCTTGGCCGCATCATTTGTATCGACACGCCCCATGGCGGTGACGTTGCCATTCTTGATACCGACATCGCCGCGGACACGGGGAGCACCCGTGCCGTCAAAGATCATTCCGTCCTTGATGACGATGTCGAACGTGTGGTCAGTCATAGCTCGTCCCCTTATTGGCGCGGTCTTCGGAGACAACACTAGTTCGCCCTCAGGTCACAGAGCGATCTCAGGATCGTTCAGTCCAGTGCGAGCAAGATGTCAGCGATTTCCTGCGGGTGGGTAAACGACACCATGTGGTGTGTCGCTATCTCGTGGTAGCTCCAGGACTCCGAAGCCTTGGCGGTATTGGCCGCCTGCCAAAAGAACGAGTCGGCGGGCTCATCGGGGTCGGCGGTTGCCTTGATGTAGCTGCGGCTGAATGGAAAGGACTCGAGCGCTTGACCGAGCCGCACCGCTTCGTTGAACGTTCCCACCGGCTGCAACGATCGGCGGGCCTCACTCCATGCCTGCTCATCAGGATCGGCTAGCTGCCGCGGCCTTGGTGGCACCAACCAATCGGGAGCCAGGGTGAGGGAACGATCGGTGCTACCCGCCAAGCGATCCATCACACTCTCGCCGTCTGTCGGCACAAAGGCATCGAGGTACACCAGGTGCTTCACCCGATCGGCGATGTGATCGAGCGCACCTGTAACGACCATGCCACCGTAGGAAAATCCGAGCAGGACGATGTCGGTGAGGTCCTCGTACAGAACCGTATTCACGACATCGGTGATGTGCGTGGTGAGGGTGATCTGCGGCGACGTCAGATGCGAACGTTCGCCAATACCGGTAAGGCTTGGCGTGAACACCTCATGACCGGCTTGCCACAAAAGCGGCCGGACCTTGCGGAACCCATAGGAGCCACCCCAGGCTCCGTGAACGAGGACATAGCTGGTCATGATGAACTCCTTGGATTGTGCACGTGACACCGCTCAGCCGGAAACGGCTTCAAGCCCGAAGCTACTGTGACCACCAGCAAGATCAGAACTGAACACGACGCTTCAACGGAGGGACCCGGATGCGTGAACACCAGGATCGACACCAGCCAATCGATGCCCGTGCGACACAGGCCGACTCAGCCGTGCCGCCCCCACCTGATGAGATGTCCAAAATGACGGCCGTTGTTGGCCGAACACTCGTGCCGGAGCACGTTCAGATGAGAGGTCGGCTGCTGAAGGCTGTGGCCGCCTTCGGCCTGTTCGTGCTCGTCATCGTCGTGATTTCGATAGCTAGCGATGTCGGATTCGCCACCATCGCTCCGGTCGTGATTCCCGCGATGTTCGTGCTGGTACCCCTGCTAGCCATCTTCCTTCCTCTTTGGATCGGAAGCCGCCGCTATCAGTGATTGGCGCTAGCTCAGGCCTCGGCAGCTGCCTTCATGGCGGCCATTGTCTTGCCAAGGCTTTCGACCGCGTTGGCTTTGCGCTTCTGTACCTCAGCGTCGCCATTTTCGATCATGATGGGGGAGAGGTTCCGAAGTTCCCAGTGCTCGGTGAGGTTCGTGCCCTCACCCTCGGCGGCGAGGCGGTAGCCCCACTGCACGAAGTTGAGCGCTGAACCGCCGGTGACGAAGGCGAAGGCTTTCTCTTCTTCACGCTCGACGATCTCGACCAACGCCTTCCATTCGACATCATCGCGGCGGTTGATCCCAACGAACTCATCGCCGACCTCACCCGTGCAGACATCGCCGTTCTCGCGTTTGCGCCAATAGCCGCCGGCGTTCTCGGAGCTCCACTCGCCGTAGCGCTCCATAGAGGTGACCAGATCCCACACCTTCGCCGGCGGGGCGTCGATGTAGATCGTCTCTTCGTGACTGTGAATGGGACCATCGCTGCTCATGGCCTCATCTTCGCGCTGACCTCAGCTGCCCGTCCAAGGGGTGCCGAAGGCATCGTCGTAGGCGAGAGAGGCCGGGGGTTGACGGGTTATCGGGCCATGGCCCTTTCCGACGGGATAGCCAATGGGCACCATGGCCAGCGTCGCCCAGTCGGCGGGAATATCGAGAGCCTCCTGGACCTCGGGCTCCCGTAGGCAGTGGAGCGTCGTGAGAGTGCACCCAAGACCTTCGGCGACGCAGGCCAACATGGTGTTCTGTACCGCGGTGTAGACCGAAGCTCCGCCGATCATGCTGACCCGGTCGAGCTTGATGTCGGTGATGGCCATGTTCTTGGGGTCGGCGATGAACATCAGGATGACGGGGGAGTCGGCCAGGTTCTCGGCGAGGTAGTCGCCCGCTGCCAGTGTGCGGCCCAGCTTCTCGGTGTCAGCGCCCAAGGGCAGGTTGGCATGTCGCTCGCGCCCGCCAGCGCTGTACCGAGCCCACTCAGGCTCATAGACGTCTTGCAGCTTGCGCTTGCGCCCGGGATCGCGGACCACCACGACTCGCCATGGTTGCACGTTGCCGCCAGTAGGCGCCCAACAGGCAGCCTGAAGCACTCGTTCGAGCACATCACCGGGAATCGGGTCGGGGCGGAGGCGTCGAACAGCACGCAGAGTGCTCATCGTTTCGTACAAATCAGTCATTGGTGTTCTCCTAGGAACGTAGGCGCGTCGTGGCGAGTGCCCGTGCCGCAGTGAATAGCGTGTTGGCAGAGCCAACAGTTAGACGGTGCCGCCGAGCGTCTCCTGTTGGCTCCCTTTTCGAGGACTCCGCCCAAGGGCAACCTCGGGCGGGAGAATGTCGGTCGCCTCGTGGGGTGCAGCAGGGTCGGAGTAGTAGCCAAGCGCATAGTTCCCCATGGTGTACCCCATGAGCTCTTGCAGCTCGGGGTCGAGATCTTTGGCTATGTCGGGTGGGCACGACAGGTATTGGTTCTCTTCGGTGCGGAGCCAGCCGAGGCAGTAGGTGATGTTCATGCCAGCCCGATCGTTCAGCGAACGGTTCTCGCCGCCACCGTGGATCACCGAACCGGTGTACAGCAAGACCGAGCCCGCCGGCATCTGTGCCTGGGTCTTCTCCGCATCGGTTGGCCTGCGATCGTCGTCCCAGAGGTGGCTGCCAGGGACAACTCGAGTCGCGCCGTTCTCGTCGGTGAAGTCGTCGAGTGCCCACATCGTATTGAATTGCGGCTCGATCGAGCGGGGAATGTAGCCGCCCCAGGCCAGCCGATCGCGGTGCAGCGGTTGCTTTCCTTGACCGGTCTGAAGACGTATCACCTGGGTGAGGTGTAGCTGGATCTTGTTGGTGAAGGGCTCGAGAAACTGGGTGGCCAGTTCAACGACCGTTGGATGGATGACGATGTCGCGGCTGGCAATACAGCGAGCCACGAGGGCACCGGTTCGGCTGGTGCGTCGACCGGTGAAGTCATCTCGTCCAAAGGGTGTCGCCGCGATGAACGGCTCGAGTTCGTCGTTCAGAGCGGTAAGGGCGGCGGTATCGAGCACATTCGTGAGAATGGCAGCACCATCCTGGGCGATGGCTCGTAGGACACTGGCAGGATCCGTTCCGGCGGCAAAGCTCTGTAAGTCAACCACGACGTCACCCTAGAGGCTTGGCCCGGCCGGAGTCATGGCTGCGGCATCACTCGAGGTGACTGCCCAGCCCGGTCTGACCACTGCCTCGGTAGGGTGACCTGTTCCCCTTCTGAAGGCGATGATGGACGATCAGGCGAACACATTCGACGAAGCCGACGAGCCAGGTACGGCCGAACAGGCCAGCGACACCGCCGAACAGGCCAGCGTCGAACAGCCCAGCGATGCCGAACAGGCCAGCGACACCGCCGAACAGGCCAGCGTCGAACAGCCCAGCGATGCCGAACAGGCCAGCGACACCGCCGAACAGGCCAGCGACACCGCCGAACAGGCCAGCGTCGAACAGCCCAGCGATGCCGAACAGGCCAGCGTCGAACAGCCCAGCGATGCCGAACAGGCCAGCGACACCGCCGAACAGCCCAGCGAAGCCGAACCGGCCTCTAGCGACGCGCCTGCCGTTGTCGAACAGCCGGACGAGTCTTCCGCTGCAGAGCAGACCGACGACGCAGTGAAGGACAACACAGCGAACGACACCGCCAACGACGACACCGCTAAGGACGAACCCGGTACGACCTTTGCCGATCTCGAGCTGCGGTCCGAACTGCGAGATGCGCTCACTGGTCTTGGCTACGAGGAACCGACGCCGATCCAGCGCGAGACTATTCCGTTGCTACTCGCCGGCCACGATTTGTTGGGCCAGGCAGCCACCGGAACCGGTAAGACGGCTGCGTTCGCGTTGCCGATTCTGAACGAGCTCGAAACCGGCAACGCTGCGCTGCCTAGCGCCCTCATTCTGGTCCCTACCAGGGAGCTTGCGGTGCAGGTCAGCGAGGCCTTCTCCCGGTATGGCGCCAAGCAGAACGTCAAGGTGGTTCCGATCTACGGCGGCCAACCCATTGGCCGCCAGCTCCACGCCCTCAACCGCGGCGTACATGTCGTGGTGGCTACGCCGGGCCGAGCTCTCGATCACATCAAACGTGGCTCACTGACCCTTGACGCCATCAACACTGTTGTTCTTGACGAGGCCGACGAGATGCTCGACATGGGCTTCAGCGACGATCTTGAGGCAATTCTGCAAGAGACGCCGCCCACGCGTCAGACCGTCCTCTTCTCGGCCACGATGCCACCCCGCATCAACTCCATCGCCAAGCGGTACCAGCGGGACCCCAAGCGAGTGCAGATTGGCCGAGGCAACACCACACCAGGCACAGCACTCATTAGCCAGCGGGTTTACTACGTCCAGCGGAATCACAAGACGATGGCGCTGGGCCGAATCCTCGATATCGAGGCGCCTCGTGCTGCTCTTGTGTTCTGTCGTACCCGCACTGAGGTCGACGAACTCACCGAGACAATGAACGCCCGCAGCTATCGGGCGGAGGCGCTGCACGGTGGTATGAATCAGCAGCAGCGTGATCGGGTGATGGCCCGTCTACGCGACGGCTCAGCCGAGCTGCTCCTGGCCACTGACGTGGCTGCTCGAGGCCTCGATGTCGACACCCTCACCCACGTCATCAACTTCGAGGTGCCATCGGCACCGGAGAGTTACGTGCACCGCATCGGTCGGGTTGGGCGAGCGGGCCGCGAGGGAACGGCAATCACGCTTGCTGAGCCCCGGCAGCGTCGCCTGCTCCAGAACATCGAACGGCTCACGAAGCAAACGATCGAGGTACAGACGGTTCCGACCGTTGCCGATCTTCGCGACCGTCAGATCGAGATGACGGTGACTGCCGTCCGTGAGGCCCTCACATCGGACGACCTCGAGGACTTCAACGCTGTTCTGCACGCGCTCACCGGCGAAGACAGCGATCGAAACATCGCGCTCGCTGCTATCAAGTTGGCTCACGTCGGGCGTGGTGCGGTGATCGACGAGATCGAAATTCCCGATGCCTCGACCTCGAAGGGGTACGACCGCAAACGCAGCAACGATGACCGAGGCGGCCGGGGCAAGCCGAACAGATCAGGTAGTAGCAGCGGACAAGGTGGCGATGGGCATCGCGGACAGGGGAACGGGCCGCAAGGCAACAGGCCACAGGGAGATGCCGACACGGGCTTCATCTATGTTGGGCTGGGACGCAAGGCTGGCATTCGTCCTGGCGACTTGGTTGGCGCCATTGCCAACGAGGCGGGTTTGAGCGGCAAACAAATTGGACCGATTCGGATCTCGGATCACTTCTCGGTCGTCGGTGTCCCCGTTGGATCGGTCGACAAGGTGATCGCCGATATCGGCTCGACTTCGCTGCGCGGAAAGAGGATGAAGGTCCGTCGTTATGTCGACTGAGCTTCTTTGCTGCCCTGAAGCTCTCCTGTTGAAGTAGAGAGACATGACAACACGCCTGGTACGGCGCACGGACCTTCGAGCAGTCACCGCCCTTCTCACCCGATCGTTCGCCGAAGATCCCCTCTTTGGTTGGTTCTTTCCTGATCCCGCCACCCGTTCCGTTCTGACCGGCGCGTGGATGAGGAACTCCGTCGAGCTATCGATGCACACTGGTCATGCGTTCGTGAGTGTCGACGAAGCTGGCACACCCGTCGCCGCTGCCCTGTGGTGCCCGCCGGACGTCGAGCTCTTCGACACCGATGGATTCCGACCGCGATGGAGTCTGCTCGTCGGAGCGAACCCGACTCGTGTCGAGGAACTTCGTGAAGGGCTCGGCTTGTTGGCAGCCGCACACCCGCATGAACCGGGACATTTCTACTTGAACACAATCGGGGTCGATCCTGACCGGCGGAGTCAGGGGCTCGGTCGCCCGCTCATGCAACGCGTTCTCACCGTGGCCGATCGTGAGCACGTGCCCTGTTATCTCGAAAGTTCGAGCGAACTGAATGTTTCCTTCTACGTGCGGCATGGCTACAAGGTCATCGATCAGATCGAGCTACCAAACGGCCCCATCATCAGAGCCCTGTGGCGAGAGCCCCAGTAGCGATCCCTACTCGATCGAAGTGACCGAGTAGGGACCTGCAAAGTGCTCAGCTCAGACGGAAGTCGGGGTGATGACGCCGGATCTCCCGGCGAGCGATCGTCATCTTGTGCACCTCGTCGGGGCCGTCAGCGATTCGCAAGGTGCGCATGTGGGCGTACATGTGAGCCAGCGGGGTGAACTGGGTTACGCCGGCGGCGCCGTGTACCTGAATGGCCCGGTCGATGATCTTGAGGGCCATGTTCGGGATGGCGACCTTGATGCCAGAGATTTCCTGGGCCGCCGCCTTGTTGCCCACGGTGTCCATGAGGTCGGCGACATGCAGTACGTACTGCCGGGCCTGATCGATCTCGATGCGAGATTCGGCGATCCAGTCCTGAATGAGGCTGTGTTGGGCTACCTGCTTGCCAAAGGTCTCGCGAGCAACGGCTCGGTTGACCATGTGCTCCAGGGCTCGCTCGGCTACGCCGATGCTGCGCATGCAGTGATGAATGCGCCCCGGTCCGAGACGGGCCTGGCTGATAGAAAAGCCCTCACCCTCGCCGCCGAGTATGTGGTCTTCGGGGACACGGACGTTCTCGTAGATCACTTCGGGGTGGCCGCCACGATCGTGGTAGCCGAACACGAGTGGGTCTCGACCAATGGTGATACCGGGAGCATTGCGGGGCACCACAATCATCGATTGCTGACGGTGACGAGAAGCGTCGGGGTTGTTCTTACCCATCACGATGAGCACTTCACAGGTCGGGCGCAATGCATTGGACGAGAACCACTTCTTGCCGTTCAGAACGTACTCGTCGCCGTCTTTGTCGATCCGGAGTTCGATGTTGGAGGCGTCTGAGCTCGCAACGTCGGGCTCGGTCATCGAGAACGCCGACCGGATGGCCCCCTCGAGCAGGGGAGCAAGGTATTGCTCCTTGACTCGCTCGGAACCGAAGAGGTTCAGGATCTCCATGTTGCCGGTGTCTGGCGCCGAGCAGTTGAGGGCCTCCGACGCGAACGGGACCTTGCCGAGCTCTTCAGAAATGGGCGAGTAGTCGAGGTTCGAGAGCTTGGTACCAGGGGCGGCACGATCGAGGTGGGGAATGAACAGGTTCCACATGCCTCGCTCGCGAGCCGCGGCCTTGAGCTTGTCCATCATCGGCGGAGTGTCGTGCACGTTGTCGAGCGACGCGTACTCGTCGTAATACTCCGCCTCGTTGGGATAGATGTGATCATTCATGAAGGACTGGACGTCCTCCAAAAGCTGCTTTCCCTGAGCCGTGAAGCCGTGCGACATCGGTGCTGTCTCCTCTGGTTGGATACATCTTTCCTAGCACCGCGCGGCCCCTACGTTCTAGCGAAAGGGCCGCTCTTCGTAACGAGGGCCGGTGAGGACGAAGGCGGCACCGGCTGCGAACCCGACGCCCAAGCCCAACGCTGCCCACTGTGAAGCCATCAGGAAGAGGAACGCTGAGGCGAGATGGGCTCCGATGATCCCGCCGAACGCCACCTTTCCCGTCTCGACCCATTTCGCACCATGGCGCGAAATCGCCAGTGAGATGATGCCGGCCGCGAAGGGCCAGATCACGGGCGCCGGAACAAGGAGTGCCAAGTACAGCGCCATCCACAGCGTCAGCGCACCACGAAGGATCATGGGACGAAGTCCTCGTTCGCATCGGAGCTGTGCGCTGATCGATTGCGGGGCGAGGGAGGTCATGCCTGCATCGTTGTCGCGAGAAGCTGGAAGATCATCGGGGATGTCCCCCGAGCGATTCGGGGTTCGTCCTCCGCCGTCTTGCCAGTTGGATCGAATTCGTCGTATGCCATAGCTAGGAAACACCACACCGGGAGCCCGACATGGCCAACGACACAAGTTCATCTATCGAGTTCGGGGTCTCGCTTCGCCTTCTCCGCGAAGCCAAAGCCGAAGCCCGCAACGCCGAGGCGCTGGGGTTTGACTATCTGCTCACGGGCGAGCACGTCATGTTCCACGGCCCGACGGCCAACAACATGGTTTCGCTGGCCGCCGCGGCTGGTGCCACCGAGACCATCAAGCTGATGAGCGGCATCGTCCTGGTCCCGCTCTACCCGCCTGCGCTCTTGGCCAAGATGGTCGGAGTACTCGACGTTGTTTCTGACGGCCGCTTCTCCTTGGGCATCGGTGTTGGCGGCGAGTTTCCGAAGGAGTTCGAGGCCGTTGGTGTTCCGGTCAAGGAGCGAGGCGCTCGCACCAACGAGGCGCTCGAGGTCATCGATCTCCTCCTGCGGGAAAAAGACGTTCATTTCAACGGCAAGTTCACCACCCTCGATGGCGTTTCGATCTCGCCCAGGGGGGTACAGAAACCGCGAGTTCCTATCTGGGTCGCCGGCCGTAAAGACGTTGCCATGAAGCGGGTGGCCAAATATGGCGAGGGCTGGTTGCCCTACATGTACACACCCGAGATGCTCAGCGAAAGTATGGACAAGATCGGCCAGTTCACCGCCGATGCAGGCCGTCCCGAAGGGACGGTGCAGGGCGGTCTGTTCATCTTCACCTGTGTGCACGAGGATCGAGCGACCGCCCTCGATCTGGCCAACCAGCAGCTGAGCAAGCAGTACAATCAGGACTTCTCGAAAATGGTCGAGAAGTACACCATTGCCGGCTCACCCGAAGACTGCATCGCCCGTATTCAGCAGTACATCGATGCCGGCGCTCGCACCATCATGTTCAGCCAGGGTTGCCCCCCGGATTACGTCGATGAGAACGTTCGCCTGATCGGCGAAAGCATCCTTCCGGCGTTCCGCTAGCGCACCCTCTAGGTAAGCCCAAGCGCCTCGGCGTAGGTCGTCAACAGCGCGAGATGCTCGGCAACCGTCTTCGGTTGTCCGAGCTCGCCGCCCATGGTGTTGTTGCGACTCTCGTCCGTGCGCAGCGAGAGATGAGTGACGCCGAGGTCGGCCCACTCGGCCGCCTCGGCAGCCCAAGTATCGGGATCGGTCCGACCGGGGCTGGTCCAGGCTTCGATACCGAAACCGTCGGGGAGCGATCCGCCGGCTGCATCCTCGAGCTTCGTCCGGGCCTCGAGATAGTCGTCGCGATCGTTGGCTAGGTGATCTTGAAAGTTCGATAGCCAGCCTTGGCTCTTGGTGACTGCTCGCTTCAGCGCGGCATCAGACCGGCCCCCGATCCAGATGGGGATGTCACGACCTGGAAGTGGGTCCATGCCACCGCCAACGATCACCTCGTTTCCGACTTCTACCGACACGACATTGTCGGCCCACAAGGTGCGCAGTGCGTCGATCTGCCCATCCATTCGCTTGCCTCGACGGGAGAAGTCCTGGTCGAGGGCTGCGTATTCGAACGGGTTCCAGCCGACACCAAGGCCCAGTCGCAGACGACCATCGCTCCATAGGTCGACCTCTGCTGCTTGTTTCGCGACAAGCGCGGTTTGGCGCTGGGGAAGAATGATGATGCCGGTTGCCAGCTCGATCCGTGAGGTAAGCGCAGCCAGATGGGCCAGGAGCACAAAGGGCTCGCGCCAGAGACGGCCCGCATAGTCGCCGGGCTGGCCGACGACGTGGTCGAAGACTTCGAAGTGGGCGAAGCCGAGTTCTTCGACAGCCTGGGTGTACTCGCGGACAGCGCCGTTGTCGCCGCCGATCTCATTACATGGAAAGATCACGCCAATACGGGGAAGCTCGTTACTCATCTTTATCTCCTCGGTGCTGTTAGTCAGTCGAACGCGATCACACAGCGACCACGAGTTCCACCCGCCTCGAGACGGGCGTGGGCATCGCCTGCTCGTTCAGCGGGGAAGACCTCGGCGACGCGCAGTGTCACAGCGCCGTCTTCGACAAGTTGGCGAAGTCCGTCGAGTCTCTCCTGCTCAAGCTGGTAGCTGGTGACCCACGTGGTGCTGAACGTGATGCCGCGCTGCTCGTTGCCCTTGTAGCCGCGGACCGACGTGAACGCTCCGTTGTCGCCAATGGCTGAAATCACCTCGTCGTTTTGAACCGATCCATCGGCCAGGCCGTCGACGCCGCTCGGGAAGTGTGTGCGAACCTCGTCGGCAAAGCCGCTGCCACGGGGCACAACAATGTCCGCACCCAGCGATGTCACCAGCGCAACATCGGCGTCGGCCGCATCAGCGATCACGACCAGACCGTCGGCCTTGGCCAACTGGACGACATACCCGCCGTAGGCCCCGGCTGCTCCGGTCACGGCCAACGTCTGGCCGGCCGTGAGGCCGAGTAGGTCGAGCGACAGCCGAGCGGTCAGACCGTTCATCGGTAACGTCGACGCCTCGGCGTGGGTAGCCCCGGCGGGCGCCTTGGCGACCGAGTCTGCCGGCAGTACCAGACTCTCGACGTAGGCACCGTGCGAACCCTTCGGCACAACGATTGCCATGACATGGTCTCCAACCGCCAGGTGGCCGACCCCCTCACCGACCTCGTCGATGACTCCGGCAGCGTCCATGCCAGGTACATACGGCGGAGAATCGCCCTTCTGCATTTCAGCCCGATCACCGTTACGCACATAGGTGTCGGTTGGATTCACGGTCGCTGCGTAGACACGCAGACGTACCTCACCACGACTGGCATGTGCCTCGGGAAGATCCACGATCTCCAAGGATTCGGGGCCGCCATAGGCGTTCACTCCGACTGCTCTCATCCTCTTACCTCTTCTGCTTGCAATGACTCTACTACTAGCTATGACTCAGTTGCTGGCTATGACTCAGTTGCTGGCTATGGCTCTGCTGCTTGCAATGACTCTGTTGCTGGCTATGGCTCTGTTGCTGGCTATGACTCTGTTGCTGGCTATGACTCTCCTGTCCGCAACGGACTTGTTTCCACCGCAGTAGCGGGACCCTAGGTCAGCTCGTGCCAGCATGACCTAGTGCCAGCCGTATCCCCCCAACACTCGACGATCGATGGTGGCTTCGGTTGGTGGGTTGTTGCCGGTGCGTTCAGCGCCAACCTGGTCACGTTCGGGATTCTGTTTTCCTTTGGCGTGTTCCTCACCCCGATTGCCGAAACATTCGGAACCACTACGGGTCCGGTGGCGTCGATCTTCTCCGGTTCGGTTTGCGTCTACTACTTGGCCGGAGTGGCCGGAGGCCGGTTGGGGGACCGTTACGGTGCCCGACCGGTCGTGGCCGTTGGAGCCATCACACTCGGTCTCGGCTTGGCCGCCGCATCTGTTTCGTCTGCGCTGTGGATGGTCTGGGTCATGTATGTGCCACTGGTCGGGGTAGGCGTCGGGGCCTGCTATTCCCCGATGTTGGGTGCCGTTAGCCGCTGGTTCGATCGACGCCGATCGCTTGCCCTCAGCCTCGTGTTGGCAGGCGTTGCTTCGGGAACCTTGCTGGGGCCGATGCTGTTGCGGCTCGCTATCGACGACATTGGCTGGCGCGTCACGTTCCGTTGGTTGGCTCTGCTGGCCGTGACGGTCTTGGGCCTCGCCGCGCTTCTTTGCCGCCCAGCGCCCGGCGAGGCCGATCGGCCAGCGCCGCTGTCAATTCGCGACATCTCTCGGTCGCGGGAGCTCCGAAGGCTGTATCTGTCAATCATCGTGATCAGCCCCGGCTTTTATGCCCCGCTCGTCTTCTTCAACGACTACGCCATCAACCGAGGTATTGGAGCGGGCCGAGCGGCGGCCCTGGTTGGTATATCCGGCGCCTTCAGCATTGTTGTGCGCCTGATCGCAGGCTCGTTCGGGGACCGTTTTGATGCGCTTGGGCGCTACCGATTCAGCTATGGCCTTATGACGGGCGCCCTTTTGGTGTGGCTGCTCTCTGGGGGCTCGTATCTCGGCTTGGTGGCCAGCGCCTTGTTCCATGGCGCCGGTTGGGCGGTGTGGGTAACGGCGACGCCAACCGTGCTGGCCGGCTGGTTCGGGGTATCTCAGTTGGGCGGACTCCTCGGATTGCTCTACACAGGCCTCGGCATCGGAGCATTGGCCGGGCCTGCTGTCAGCGGCTTCATCATCGATAGCGCTGGGTATCGACCCGCCAT
>JBLINY010000046.1:0-30590 GCA_047638695.1 Acidimicrobiales bacterium
AGCGGCAAACTCAAGCCGCACATCTCCGAGCGGTACTCACTGGACCAGGCGGCGATAGGCCTACGAGCGATGATGGATCGTAAAACGATCGGAAAGATCGTCATCGAGCCGTGAGCGGCGAGCCAGATGAGAGAGCCGTGAGCGGCGAGCCAGAAGAGAGAGCCGTGAGCGGCGAGCCAGATGAGAGCGCCGTCGAGGGTCCAGCCGTTGACGCCGTCGTGGTCGGGGCCGGGTTTGCCGGCCTTTACATGTTGCACCGCCTGCGTCAGCAAGGGTTTACGGCTCGCGGTTTCGAGGCCGGTGGCGGTGTTGGCGGCACGTGGTACTGGAATCGCTACCCGGGTGCACGCTGCGACATCGACAGCATGCAGTACTCGTTCCAGTTCTCTGAGGAACTCCAGCAAGAGTGGCGGTGGACCGAGCGCTATGCCTCGCAACCCGAACTGCTCAGCTACATCGAGCATGTCGCCGACCGCTTCGAACTCCGCCGCGACATCACCTTTAACACCATGGTCGAGCAAGCCACGTTTTCCGACGACACCCACCTGTGGACGGTCAACACCATCAATCGTCAAGGCCAACGCGAGTCAGTGGTGGCGCGCTTCTTCCTTCTCGGATCTGGGGTGTTGTCCACCGCCAACGTGCCAGCGTTCGAGGGCCGCGACGAATACAGGGGACAGACGTTCCACACCGGACGTTGGCCTCACGATGGTGTCGACTTCAGTGGCAAACGAGTTGGGGTTGTTGGCACCGGCTCATCTGGCATTCAGTCCATTCCGCTGATCGCTGAGGAAGCCGATCACCTCCACGTTTTCCAGCGGACAGCGAACTACGTGGTGCCGGCTCAGAACCGCCCGCTTGACGACGACGAGGTCGAATCAATCAAGGCCGACTACACCGGGTTTCGAGCTCGGGCCAAAGAGCGGCCAGCGGCATTTTTATTCCCGTTCAATCCCACCTCGGCCTTGGCCGTAACAGACGAAGAGCGGCGACAGCAGTTCGATGCCCAGTGGGAGATCGGCGGTCTGCCGTTCCTCGGTAGCTTTGGCGACCTCCTGCTCGACGCCGACTCGAACCGGCTGGTCATCGACTACTGGCAGACACGTGTAAGGGATGTCATCGACGACCCCGCGGTTTCGGACCTCCTGATCCCGAATGGCGACATCTTTGGCGGCAAACGCCTGTGTGCTGGCACCGACTACTACGAGACATACAACCGGCCCGACGTCACGCTGGTCGACTCCAGTGGCGGGATCGACCGCTTCACGCCAGCCGGCATCGTGGTGGCAGGGGTCGAGTACGAGTTGGATGTGGTGGTGTTCGCGACCGGGTTCGATGCCATGACCGGCAGCGTGGTGGCCATGGACATTGCCGGGCCCACTGGCACGACGATCAAGGAAGCGTGGAGCGGTGGAGCAGGCGCTTATATCGGGATGGCCATCAACGGATTCCCAAACTTGTTCAACACCCAGGGCCCGGGCGGCCCCGGCGTGTTCGTCACAATGGTTACCGGCATCGAGCACCAGGGCGACTGGATCGTTGACTGCATGTCGTGGATGCGAGACAACGGCTACAGCCGGATCGAGGCCACGATCGAAGCGCAGGTTGCATGGCAGGACGAGGTTGATCGGGCGGCTGAGCCTTCGTTGCGCTCGAAATGCGACAGCTGGTACTCGGGCGCAAACATTCCCGGTAAGCACCGCAAATTCATGCCCTACATCGGCGGGTTCCCTGCCTACGCAGGTAAGTGCAGCGAGGTCGAGCAGGGCAGTTACCTCGGGTTTGACCTCACGAAAGCGAGCTGAGATCACGCCTGCCGGGCAGCACCTGCTCGAGCCTGCCGGCAAGGAAATCGAGCTCGGGCTCGTCCAATGAGGGCCAAGTGAACTTGGTCTCTGATCCGTCTTTCATAGCGAACGTGGCCACGCCGATCGATAGGTTCTGAAAGTCCCGGACGACCGGGATCAACGCGCAAAGACCCATGGCAATCACGCCCAATCCGGCGGTGGTGACGAAGCTGTCGAGGTCGTCGGCCATGTACCCGGCGAACGCTCCGAAGGCGCACAGCGGAACCAACACCAGGGCCACCCACTTCAACCACTTTCGCGACGTTCGTGTCGTGTCTCGGCGCCACAGTAGATACGGCTCGGCATTCACCCTGGTTCCCTCCACGGCCCGCTGTCTGAAGTCAGGGTACGTGCTTCACTGGGATCGCCCAAGAGCTCGCGCATAAGCTCGCCTCATGCTGCCAACTCACGTGAACATCTTCGACGACACGATGCGAGAGGGTCTCCAGATCGAGAACGCCGACATTCCGGTGTCGGAAAAGCTGCGGTTGCTCGATGCCATTGGCGAAACAGGAGCCAAGGTCATCTCGATCGGCTCGTTCGCCCATCCCAAGTGGACCCCCTCGATGGCTGCCATCGAGGAACTGGCCGAGGCCTTCGTGCCGAAGCCTGGGGTGAAGTACACCGCAGCCATTTTCAATCAGAAGGGATTTGAGCGCGCTGACGCCTTCTATCCAAAGCTCGATGTACGGAGCCGACGATTCTCGACCCACGTCGAGATCTGCGACTCATTCGCTCGGCGCAACTACAACCGCAGCCAAGCGCAGCAGATAGCGGCCATGGACGGCACCATCGCCGCCGCGGTGAAAGATCCCGATACCGAGTTTGGGTCGGTCACCATCGGTAGCCCGTTCGGCTCGAACTTCGAAGGCGGATTCGATTTGGCCAAGCGGCTCGAGTTCATCGAGCTCATGGTGAACAAATGGCGCGATGCCGGCATGGACGTCGATCGCATCTCGTTCAGCGACGCCATGGGTTGGAACGCACCGCACACCGTCCGCGAGACGATCGAAGCTATCCGCGAGACCTGGCCCGAGATCGAGACATTCCATATGCACCTGCACAACTCGCGCGGTTCGACCATCGCCAGCTACTACGAGGCGCTGCGCCTTGGGGTTACCGACTTCGACACCTCGATTGGTGGCATGGGCGGCTGTCCCTACTGCGGTAACGGCCGATCGGCCGGTCACGTGCCGACCGAGGACTTCGTCGACCTTTGCCATGAGATGGGTATCGAAACCGGTTACAACCTCGACAAGTTGATCCAGGCGGCGTGGATCGCTGAAGAAATCGTTGGCCATCCGCTGTGGGGCCACGTCTCGAAGGCCGGGCCGCGTCCTCGCAACGATGACGTCTACCCGATCGACATGCCGTTCGTTGAGACTCTCGACGAGGCGCGACATTTCCGCAACGGGCCGTCGGTCTACGAGGGCCAGCTATCACCATGGTCCGAGAACAGCGCGCTCAACGCCTAGGGAATCTGAATCCCTAGGGAATCTGGACGCCTAGGGAAGGAGCTGGTCGACGGGCGCGAAGTCATCTCGAAGAGGTGCCTGGCCGTTGATGTACTCGTCTATGTCCCCCGCGAGTGCCCTGCCGTCGGCCGAAGCCAGCGCCAATGCCGGCAACGGCTGATGTGATGCCAGCAGAATCTGGTTGATCTCGCGATTGGGTATGCCATCGGCGGGCAGAATCGCCGCCAGATGTTCGAAGTGTTGGCGCAGCGTTGCTAGCTCGGCCCTGGCGAAGCGGCTGTCGCCGCCGTCAAGCACATTCATCACATAGATGCCATCGGGGGTGAGCACGCGATCGAGTTCAGCGATGAACTCGGTGGTCGTGAGATGCCAAGGGACCGACTGGCTGCCAAAGGCATCGCCAACAATAAGATCGAACTCGTTGTCAGCCAGGTCGCTCAGAGCTAGCCGGGCGTCACCGGTCCGAACTTCGAGTCGCTCATCAGTGACCAAGCCGAGCTCGCTACGGTTGATCTCGACCAGGTCAGGGTCGATCTCGAGAACCAGGCTGTACGCAGTTGCATCGACGTGACGCAGATAGCGGGGGAAGCTGAAGCCACCACCCCCGACGTGAAGCACGCGGTCGAAGCCTCCGGGTCGACTAGCTGCAACGGCAGCGAAGATTCGGATGTAACGAACGTCGAGATGGGTTGGGTCATCGAGGTCGACATAGGCGTGACGAAGTCGATCCAGCACCAGGCTTCGCCCGCTCGCGTTGTCAGCGTCTTCGACCACTCGCACACAGAAATAGGAGGTTTCGTGATCGCAGGGTGGTGCGACGGCAGTCGAGCCGAGGCCGGCCAGTGCCACCGCGACGACCGTGGCACCGTTCGGACGTGCTCCTCCGATGGTGATCGAGGCGACGATTCCCGCCACCACCAGCAAGGCACCAATTCCCAGCACGATCGACCGGGTCGGTGCGGCCGAGATCAATAGGAAGCCGGTGATGAACGTGCCAACCAGGGCCCCCATGGTGGCCCACGCCGATAACCCGCCAACGACTGCTCCGGTGTCGGCCAGTGACACGAGACGGAGCTTGGCGACCAGGGGACTTATCGCACTGAGCACCGCAGATGGCAGAAAGAACGCCATCGCGGTGAGAGCGACAATGGCCAACGGACCGCGGCCGATCTCGGGGCCGAGCAGTGTGACGATCGGTATCGACAGCCAGGTGAAGGCCCCGCCTGCGAGCACGCTGGGCCCGATCAGACGTCGGGGGTCGTAGGTGTCAGCGGCCCAACCGCCAACCGCCGACCCGGTGGCGATCCCGGCCAGGACGGTGCCGATGATGCCGGTGAACGTCTCGAGCGAAATGCCCACATACGGAGCCATCAGTCGCCCGGCCAAGATCTCGAGTACGAGCACGGCTGCTGAGGTGCCGAACACCAGGCTGGCCGACGATCGAGGCTTCACCCCCGAATTCAACCAGCACCAAGGCCCCCTCCACCCGAAATTGCACTTCTGACGCACCGTGACGGTGCGTCAGAAGGACAAGAAAGCTGAGTTAGGCCAAACTCAGCTCTGGCCTGCGGGTCGACCAGCACCTGCGCGACCACCACACAATGACCCTTTAGACATCAGGACGAGATGAGCCCACCATGAGCACCGGTTGGGTCGGGTTAGGTGGCCGTGGCCCAGGTTTCTCGGAGACTGGGCTTGGTCACTTTGCCGACCGGGTTGCGGGGCAGGGCGTCGATGAGTTCGAGCCGTTCCGGCAGCTTGTAGCTGGCAACGTCTTGCTGACGCAGATGATCGACAACGGCGTCGAGCGTTGGAGTGGTCCCTTCGACTCCGACGACAAACACACCCAATCGTTCGCCAAGCTCGGCGTCGGGGTAGGCCACCGCAGCGCATTCAACAACGGTTGGGTGGCTAGCTATCAGGCCCTCTACCTCGGCCGCCGAGATGTTCATGCCTCCGCGGATGATGATGTCCTTGGCCCGATCGACGAACCGCAACAGCGATGGTGGGCGATCGTCACCAACCCACTCGAAAAGGTCACCGGTTCGATAGAAGCCGCGCTCATCGAACTCGCTGCCGTCAGATTCGAGATAGCCGTCGAACACCGTCTTGCCGATGAAGCGGAGCTCGCCAACGGTTCCCGGCTCGGTGATCTCGGTGCCGGTCTGAAGATCGACCAGCCTGGTCTCGATGCCATCGCGGTCGGGCCGCCGAAAGAACCGTGCCCGCTCGGTCGGGTCAGGAACCATCGCCTGAGTCGACAGCATCGAAGCACCCTCGTTCGAGCCGAACACGTTGACGATCTCGACGCCCCTGTCCTGCCATCCCTCGACCATTCCGGGGTCGAGTGGCGCAGAGCCGGACGAGATCCGCCTCAGACTCGAAATGTCGACGCTGTCGAGCATCGCCGGGTTAGCCAACAGCATGTTCAGTAACGGGGGAGGCGCCACCGTGTACGTGATGCGCTCGTCGCTCGCTTGTTGCAGGAACACGGGAAGGTCGAGTGGCTGGTGAAGGTGCAACGTGGCACCCGTCATCAGCCAGGGAACAACCATGCCGCCGATGCCGGCCATATTGACCACCGGGAACGGGCAGAGGATTCGGTCGTTGCTGTTCAAGTGCAACTGGTCGACCTGGAAGCCGCCGGAAGCCAACCACATCGTGTTGGTCCGAGGCACGCCCTTTGGTGTTCCCGTTGTTCCTGATGTCCAGCAGATCGTGACGACGTCGGCGCCGTCGTTTGCCGCTGCGGGCGGAGCACTAGAAGAGGCACGCCAGGTCTGAGGCTCGGCGTCCGGGTGAGGGTCGGTGGTGCAGTCGACGACAATGACGTCAGCTTCCTGCTCGGCAATGACCCGCGAGACGACTTCGATCTGGTCCGGGCGATCAGGCCTGGCGCCGGTAACGAAGAGGCGGGGCCGGGCTACTCGGAGCCCGTGGTTGAGTTCGTGACTGCGGTGTTGGATTGGAAACGGAACGGCTGTGGCCCCGATGCGGAAACAGGCCAGCAGGTTCAGGACCAGCTCGGCGACGTTCGGAAGCTGCAAGGCAACGGACGCACCTGGCCCAGCGCCCAAGGCGGAAAGCGAGGTGGCCAGCGAGTCGACGGCAGAATCAACCTCTGACCAAGTAAGGCGGACAGGTTCGCCACTGAAATAGGACGACCGGTTCGGAGCGTCGACGAGGGCGATGGCATCAGGGTGCGCGACCACCGCGGCTCGGCATGCGTCGTCGAGCGTCATCGCTGGATCACTCGGCGTCATTGGGCCGTCCATCCCCCGTCGACCATGATCGTTGTGCCGGTGATCAAAGCGGCGGCCGGGCTGGCCAAGAACACCACAGCACCGACGCAATCGGCGACCTGACCGAACCGACCCATGGGGATTCTGGCCAAGAGGTCCCCGCCAACAGCCGGATCCTGGAGACGATCGTGAGTCATCGGCGTGTCGATGGCCGTCGGCCCAATGGCCACGACCCGCACCCCTTTGGGGGCCAACTCGATCGCAGTCGACTTGGTAAAACCTTCGATGAAATGTTTGGTGGCCGAGTAGACGCTGTGGTTTGGTCGGCCGTTGTGGCCGAAGGTCGACGACAGATTGATGATGACGCCACTGCCCTGCTCGGTCATCCGTCGGGCGGCAGCCTGAGCCACGAACACCGCCGAGGTGCAGTTCAGATCAATCATGGTTCGTACCGCGTCGTCGTCGTAGTCACCAAGCGCGCCGGCGATACCCATGCCAGCGTTGTTGACCAGAATGTCGACGCGGCCGAGGTCGGCGAACACGGCTCGCATCGCCGCGGTGTCAGTCACGTCGCACTCAACCGCCCGAGCCTTGCCACCCGCAGTCGTGATTACCTCTACGACTTCATCGAGATCAGCTCGAGTTCGAGCCAGCGCAACAACTTCGGCGCCAGCCTCGGCCAGAGCCCGCGCACATCCAGCACCGATGCCGCGACCTGCCCCCGTCACCACCGCAACTTGGCCGTCTACCCGCATCGATGGCAAGAACGTTTCAGTCATGGGCGAACTCTAGGCAGCGCGGTGGACCAGCTAGCAAGCGAATCGTTGGCCCAGCGGTGGTGGACCGAGCAGGATTGAGGGGGTTGGACCGAAAACCCACCGGACATCCACCATTGTTTCTCGGGCGCTTGCGGACGGAGGGGCAACCAGTGGTAGCCGATTTTTGAGTTTTATGATTTTGACCGTTGTGGCAATAGCCACCGTTGGTGCGGCTCCTGCCTCGGCAGCCGTCGACTACACGGCGTGCCCGGCCATTACCGACTCTGTCCACAGGCTGTACTCGGCCTATTTCAAACGTCCACCAGATGATGCCGGATTCGCGTTCTGGACCAGCGAATGGGGAACCGGGGCTCGGAGCCTCGGCCAAATTTCGGATGGATTCGTCGGGGCACCCGAGTTTGAGCAGACGTATGGCGGGGTCAGCAACGAGCAGTTCGTCGACCTCGTCTATCAGAACGTGCTGGCCAACGAATTGGTTTCCGACCCCGATTACAACGGTGTCGACTGGCCCCAGGAGAAGTCGGTTACGACAACGGTCGACCACCTATTCCGGAAGACTTCGGTTGAACTGCGAGTTTCGAAGGCTCCGCTGAACTTGCAGTGGGCCACCATCATCTATCCACCGCACATCCAGTCCAGCCCGTTCGGCTGATTCGGCGGTGGTGGTTCTGACATGACGACTGGTCCGCCTATCGATCTTGGGATCGAGGGTCTCACAGACGCCGAGCACATCGGATCTGGTGGCGCAGCTGACGTGTACCGGGCCGACCAGACACGGCTTGGCCGAACAGTGGCCGTCAAGATCCTGCGCGCCACCACAACCGAGAAAAGTCAGCAGCAGTTCGAGCGAGAAGCTCAAACGCTGGGCCGGCTCAGCAGCCATCCGGGAATCGTCACCCTCCTTGAAGCAGGAGTTACGGCGCACGGACGACCCTTCCTATTGATGGAGTTCTGTCCCAACGGCACATTGGCCGAGCTCGGTCGACGTACCAACGGCATCCATTGGTCCGATTCCTGTCGCATCGTCGGAGAGATTGAACCGGTGGCCGACCTTCGTCCCCTCGGAGTGCCAGAGGATGTGGCTGCCCTCTTGGAACGGGCAATGGCGAAAAACCCTGGCGACCGGCCGGCAGTCAGCGAGCTTGCTGACGCACTCACCGCGTTAGCTGCCAGTTCGTCACCCAACCAAGTCCCGGTCGATCCCCGACAACCTGGAATCGATCCGGCAACGGCGTCGATCGCCAACGTGTTGCCACAGAAGCCGACGTCACGACCGATTACTCACGAAGGACCGGCGGCAAGCGATGGCAACCCGCCCAACTCTGCCGCCGGTCCCACGACGGCCGAAGTGTCGACGTTGCTTCCATCGCTGCCCACCACCCTCGACCGGCCCGACGACGCGAACGGGTTCGGAAAGAATCGGCTCGCACTAACCGGCGCGCTCACAGTTGTTGTCATTGCCTTGGTTGCTGGCGGTCTATTCGTGCGTTCTCTCGCCGGATCAGACAAGCCGGCCATCGAGGTCGCCGGCACCGCCATGTCGGCCCCTGCGGCTTCGGCAACTATCGCAACTACGACCACAACGCAGCCGACGACCAGCCAGGCAACCACGACCGCAGCTCCCTTGCTCATCGTGAACGCGACGATGCAAATCGCTAGCGACGGTCTCGAACTGCGAGGAACGGTCGCCGACCGAGCGACAGCTCAGAGCATCCTTGAAGTGGCACGTCAGACACATGCGGCGGATCAGATCGACGATCAACTCGACATCGACTCGACCGCATCTTCGGTTGTCCTCACCATTTCCGGGGAGCTCTCGACGTTCGAAGCTCAACTTGAACTCATCGAGGCGCTCGAAGCCATCGATGGGCTCGAAGTGGTCGATGAGATCTCGGTCGTGACGACAACCACAGCCGCTCCCCGCCCGGCAACCACTCGTCGCCGGACCCCAACCACGAAAGCGCCCGCTACTGCCGCCCCGGCTACCGCAGCTCCCCCCACCGCGGCTCCTGTCACCTCTCCCCCGACGACGGCGGCGCCACCGGCCACAGCAACCGAGACCAGCTCGGTCTTGGGCTGAGTCAGTCCGTTTCGTTTGACGATTTGGCCGGCGTAGGTCCAGGCCGCGAGGACGATGTTGGTCCTGGTCAGTCCGTCAGGTAGTTCAGCTGCGACTTTCAGCGTCTCGACTGCAAGCCACGTTCGAATCCAGGACTGGTCAACAAGTCCGTTGGGGTCTGTGCCCTGTCGCCGGATTCCCTCGACACCAGGGAGCACGGGTAACCGGCGATAGCGAGATAAACGATGTCGGCGCCACTGTCGATGATGGCGGCAACCGTTGTCGAGCAGGCCATGCCACCAGGACGGAAGGTCGGTGAGATCGTCGCTACCGATTGGCGGGTCACCAGGTCCGAACCCGCACAGCGCGGTGATCTCCCAACTCAGGGTCAGCTTCTCAACATCAAACGCCGACATCGGGGCGACGGCTTCGGCAATGAGCCGCAACTGGACGGGCGAGAAAACTTCCTGCGCTAGCTGGCCAGAGTCGAAGCCGCTGGCCTTCAGCTTGATCGTGCCTGGCTCCTCATCGATGTCGGCTACAAGCACAATCGGCTTGGGTTCGACCGGACCGACAAAGGAGAGGGTCGGGCTGGCCAAAAGCAGTCCGGTCTCAATTCGCCACAGCAGCCGACAGTCGACCGCATCGTCGTCGAAGTCCCTCTCACCATCAGGACCGAAATGCAATCGAGGAACTTCGATCACGACACCTTGCCAGCCCGCCGGAAGCCCAGCGCCCGGTCGAGACGCAATCCCGCCCGGATCGCACACTTCGCAGTCATCGTTCACTCGAGCACAGAGCCGCGGCGCCCAATCGGGATATCTCCTGTTCTTGTGGCGGGTCTAGTACCAAGAACATCAGCGTTGCCGAGCCTCACGTACACTTTTCCCGTGCTCTCAGAAATCTGGCGCTACCCCGTGAAGTCCTGTGGCGGCGAGATCGTTTCCGAGGCCGAGGTCCAAGAGGGCGGTCTCACCGGCGATCGGGCGTGGGCAGTCGTCGACTCGCAAACCGGTCTCGTCGCGAGCGCGAAACGTCCTCGCCGATGGGGCCCGTTGCTCACAACATCGGCCTCGCTCACCGGGTCCGATCTAACCGTGAACTTGACGAGCGGCCAGACAGGGTCATCCTCCGATCTCCAAGCACTCGACGCGATGATCTCGTCCCTCGTCGGTCGATCGGTAACGGTGAGGAGCGCCGTGACGATCGAAGAACCAGCACTCGAACGCACCGACCCCGACGTTGATCACCTTCTCGAGCATGGCGACCTCGAACTCGGTGATATTGCCGCTGGACCTCTCAGCGCAGCATCACCTCGCGGGACCGTCTTCGACTTCGCTCCAATCCACGTCATCTCGACCGCCACGCTCGACGCTCTTGAAGAGGCCGATACCTCAGCCGGTGACGCCCGCCGATTCCGCCCCAATCTTGTTGTCGATATCGACGGGCCAGCGTTTCAAGAGAACGAATGGCGGGGCAGACAACTCAATGTCGGATCAGACGTCGTGCTCGACGTGATCCTCGAGTCACCTCGGTGCGTCGTTCCTTCGCTGGCCCAGGATGGCCTTGCCCAGAGCAGTTCGACGCTTCGCACGGTCGCGTTGCTCAACAGGATCGAAATCGAAGGGCACGGCGTCTTTCCCTGCGTTGGCGCCTATGCAAAGGTCGGCCAGTCCGGCACCATCACTACTGGCGCCCGGGCAACCGTGTCGACGTAACGACCGCCTCGGAAACCCCTACTTAGGCACCAACTACGCCACTTGTCGTCCGTCGACCCAGACCGCGGTGATATCGCTACGACCGCCAGTGCGAACCAGTTTCTCGAATCGACGAGCAGGCGTGTCGCCATGGGCCAAACCGTCGGACGCTGACATGGGGTCGACGGCATCCATGGAGACGGCAACCGCATCAAACCTGCGGCCCGGAGCAAGGAGACCCAACGGTTGTCCGAGCACCAGGGCCCCGCCCAGGGTGGCCAAATAGAACGCGGCGGTGGCGTCGATACGGCTGTCATCAACGCCGCGGGTGCCCCCTGCGGTTTGAGGATCTACTCCGTGTTCGAGCTGCCGCGAAACGTTGACTGCGTTGGCTGCCTGGGCAAGCAACGAGGCAGACGGCCCACCGGAAATGTCAGTGCCGAGCCCAACATTCACACCCGCCTCCAAGACACGCCTGGCCGGAAACACGGCATCTCCGAAGTAGATGTTGCTGAGTGGACAGTGGGCGATTCCGGCACCCCTGGAGGCGATGATGGCGACATCTTCGTCGCCGACGAGGACAGCGTGAGCGAGCACGGTGGACTCTCGAAGGAGGCCAAATCTGTCGAGTGACTCGGTATCCGACATGCCATGCCGCTCAAGCACATGGTTGTGCTCCCAGTCGTTTTCCGAACAGTGGGTTTGTGTCAGATGCCCGGTTTCGGCAGCCAACCGACCGAGACCGACCAAGAGCTCGTCGCTGCACGCGGGAATGAACCGCGGGGTGATGATCGGGTTGACGAGGTTTTGCGGATCTTCAAGACGGTCGATCTGCTCGATCGATTCCCTACTCGCAGCGACCCCCTCCGCAGCAGAGGCATCCCGGTAGTAGTCGGGCGTCCCGTCCGGATGATCCATCGCCGTTCGTCCGACCCACGCTCGCTGACCATGTCGAACACAGGTTGCTGCCAGTGCGGTGGTGGCTTCGACATGGATGCTGCTGTAGTAAACGGCGCTCGTCGTGCCATTGGCCAACAAACCGGGCACGAGGCTGTCCCATACGTTCTGGGCATAGGGGATGTCGGCACACTTGGCTTCGAGCGGAAAGGTGTAATCGAACAACCACTCGTCAAGAGGGAGGTCGTAGCCCGTCCCAAGTTGAGGCCACTGTGGTGCGTGCACATGCAGATCGATAAAGCCAGGTACCAGCACCGTGTTGGGAGCCAGGCTGATGTCTGGTGTTCCCGAGAACTCTGACTCAGGCGTGATCGATGTGATCAGGCCGTCATCGACCTGCACCACCACATCCTCGAGAAATTCGAATTCGGTCAGAGACGGCGTTTGGTAGATGGTTGCTCGGATCGTCGACGTCACCGCTCCAGAATGCCATCACCGGTGTGCACCCCGGCCCCGCCAAGGCCAGACTCTCGTACCGGAAACCAGGCGACCCCTACGTAACGAGCCTCAAGAAAGAAGTTGGCTATGGCTGTGGAGTTCAGTGACGAAGAGATGATGCTGCTCGACCTCGTCGACAGGTTCGTTGACGAACAGCTCATGCCGCTCGAGCATGCGGTAATGGAACGAGAGGCCGCTGGCCAAGCGGTCAAGCTCTTACCCGAGGAAGAAGCACCGCTCCTGAAGCTCTGCAAGGAGATCGGCCTCTGGGCGCTCGATGCTCCAGAAGAGATCGGTGGCGCAGCACTGCCCAGCAGAGTGATGCTCGCCATCAAGGAACGGGTGTCGCGAACGATCGTGCCCTTCGACTTTCCACCTGACTCTCCGAACCTCCACATGCTTATGGCAGTGGCGAGCGACGAGCAGAAGGAGAAATACATGGAGCCCTACGCCCGGGGCGAGATGCACTCGGCCATTGCCATTTCCGAACCAGATGCCGGAGCAGACCCGTCGGCCATGAAGACGCGGGCCGTTCGTGACGGCGACGACTGGGTGATCAATGGGCGCAAGATCTGGGTCTCGCGCATACCCAGCGCCGATTTCATCATTCTCATGGCCGTCACCGACCCTGATCTTGGTGCCCGCGGTGGGATTACAGCCTTCATCGTCGACAAGGGCACCCCCGGTTTCATCGCCGAGCGAGAGATTCCAATGCTCGGCGGCATGCGGACCTGGGAAATCGTTCTCGACGATCTTCGCCTTCCCGATTCCCAGGTACTGGGCGAAGTCGGTCAAGGCTTCGCCCCCATGCAAAAGAGGCTGACGGTCCGCCGGCTCGAAATGGGAGCAATGTGCGTCGCCTTCGCCTCTCGCGCCCTCCAGATGATGTGCGATCACACCAAAGAGCGAGTGGTGTTTGGCGAGAAGCTGGCCGATCGCCAGGCCATCCAGTGGTGGGTAGCTGATGCCGCTATCAAGATTCACGCCACCCGGCTGATGGTGGCCGACGCCAGCGAGAAGCAGGACCGCGGCGAAGATGTCCGCACCGAGGCCTCGATGCTGAAGGTGTTCGCCACCGAGATGGCAAGTGAGGTCATCGACAACGCCATGCAGAGCTTCGGGGCAATGGGCATGACTCGCGAGATGCCCTTCGCCATCATGTCGCAACGATTGCGAATGGCCCGGATCTACGAGGGCCCCACCGAAGTTCACCGCATGGTGGTGGCCCGACGAGCCATGCGTCAGTACTCGACCACCTGAACCATCGGCGCTGTCTCTCACGTCGAGGCACTCAAGATCCTCGGATAGTCCGACGATGAGCTCCAATGGTTGTTATTGAGAGTGCGCCACCAGCCAACGAGGCTGTTGCGGCCACTACTGATCGCGAGAAGCGAGGTCGGAAGTGGTTGCTCGTGTCCTTCCTCTTCTGCCCATGCCATCTCCCAGTCATCATGACCGTGCTCGGTGTGCTGTTCGGCGGGAGCGCGTTCGGAGCCCTTGTTGGCCGAAACACCATTGGCGAGGGAGTCGTATTCGGCGCGATCTATGCCATTCTGCTCGTCATTGGTTTTCGCCATCTCCGCTCTGCCACCAAAGACGTCGATTGCACCGACGGCGAGTGCACGCTTCCCGCGTGATAGTGGACGCCGGTGAGCGTCGATTCCATGAACGACAAAGAGCTGATTGCCGGGCTCGCTGCGACACCGGGCTACCGATACGCAGAGGTCGAGGGCAACCACTTGGACGTCGCCGGGCCGAAGCAGATCGATCGCGGCATCGAGATGGGCGGGAGGCCGGGCAAACCAAGCGTCATCATCGATACCTATGACATGGGCGTCGGGGTGCTCGGCGGTGGGGTGGTTACCGACCGTCAGATCGTCGCCTTGAACCTCAGCGAGGTCACGACCAACAATGAACCGCATGCTTCAACCCACGCGGCTCGCCGACAAATGGTGTCGTAACGATTGTGTGTCGTGTTTATGACATTCGAAAAATCGAGTGGCGCGGCCCCCCGGTTCCTGAATTAGCTACTCTCCGGGTTCGAAACTCGAACCCGGGCGTCGGTAGCCCAAGGGGAAAATACCGAATGAGTCTGACCAAACGATGGTTGCAAGTGTTGGCCACATTGATGGCCTTCTTGATGATCGCAGCTGCCTGTGGCGGCAGCGACAGCGCCGGTTCGAGCGATGAAGGCTCGGATGGGGACGCGACCGATGCCGACGCCACCGAAGAAGATGATGGTGCCGGCGTCGTCGATCAAGACGAAGCGGCCGAGGCCGTGGCCGAATCTGGCGACGACGACGGAGCCGAAGCCACTGCGGCATCGACTGCCACGAGCATGACTGAGCTCGAGGCCGAGTGGGCGGCTTCCCGCCAAACGCAGATCGACATGTTGACCGCCGGTCTCGAGTCCGGTGAGTTGGGCGTCGATGCCGACAACATCCTTCACGGTACGGGTGGTTTCACCATTGACTTGAACGAGTGTCCGAGCGACTGGTCAGATACCGAGGGTCTCGGCGACACCATCAAAGTCGGGTACACCGGTCCGGAGTCAGGCAACCTGGCGGCATACGGAAACCAGGGTGTCGGTTGGGAAACCTATCTCGACCACGTCAACGAGACCGGCGGCATCGGTGGCGTCCCCATCGAGCTGATCAAGAGGGACGATCAATACGTGGCCTCATTGACCATCGAGATGGTCGACGAGCTGCTGCAGTCCGAGAATCCGTTCGCTTTCCACACCCTGGGTACACCCAGCGTGCTGGCGACCTACGACACCCTCAACGCCAACTGCGTACCTCAGCTGCTCAGTGCCACCGGTCACCCAGCCTGGGGCGATCCGCTCGTCCACCCCTGGACCACTGGTTCCATCCTGGGGTATCTCACTGAGGGGATTCTCTGGGGAGCCTGGATCAACGAGAACATGGCCGATCAGTTGCCGGTGACGGTTGCCGGTCTGGTGATGGACAATGACTTCGGGCTGGCCTACGTGCTGGGCATCGAGAAGTACATGGAAGAGAATCCTGGCGTCATCGAAGAGTTCGTCCAGATCAGGTTCGACCCGGCAGCACCGACGGTGACCAACGAGATGACGACCATCACGGCGGCCGAGCCCGACGTCGCCATCGGCATGATGGCCGGCAACCCATGCCTGTTAATGGTCGAGGAAGCAGCCCGCAATGGCCTGAAGGAATCGGGCGCCGAGCTGTTCATGCCATCGGTCTGCAAGGATCCCACTTCCTTCATGATTCCTGCAGGTGACGCGGCCGACGGTTGGCGCATCATTGGTGGCGGTCAGAAGGCCGGCAGCGATCCGCAGTACGCCGATGATCCGTGGGTCAGCTTTGCTAATCAACTCACCGTTGACGCTGGCCTCGACCCTTCGATTGGCCTCTACTTCACGGGCATGTTCTATGCCCATCCATTCGTTGAGATTCTTCGTGTTGCCAATGAACTTCCTGGTGGCTTGACCCGAACCAATGCGATCCTGGCAACCCGTAGCTTGGATTACAACCATCCAAACCTGCTTGAGGGCGTCAAGTTTGCGGTCAACGGAAATGAAGATTCGTACTTCATCGAAGGCTCCGACTTCAGCCAGTTCGATGCGGCCAACAGTTCCTGGGTTCAGATCGGCGGAGTCGTCGACCTGAACGGCAGCTCGCCAAACTGCACCTGGACCGACACCGGCTGCTCATAGTCAAACATCGAAGATCGTCAAGAAATTGACGTAGCTAGATAACGAAGCCGAGTGCCCGGGGATAACTTCCCCGGGCACTCTTGCGTTTTCCACAGTGCGCCGGCCAACGAGAGAGCTGATGCGGCAACGAGCGACCGGGCGGTCCTTATGATTCAGGAATGGCTCTCTTCCACGTCGCAAAGCTCACCCCAGCCAAGGCCGAGCTGATCGCCGACTGGGTCCCGACCCAGAAGTGGGGACCATCAGCGGGAACGCCAGTCAAGCCAATCGGCGCCTTCCGTTTCGACGACCCCACCGGTCAAGTTGGAATGGAGACCCATCTCGTCATGGCCGGGGACACGCTGTTGCAGGTCCCGCTGACCTACCGGGATGAACCCCTGGCTGGTGCTGATGATGCGCTCATCGTCGAGATGCAGCACTCGGTGCTGGGCACGCGTTGGGTGTACGACGGCCTACGCGATTCCCAGTTCGTGATGATGCTCGCTGCGGTTGCGATGACGGGCCAGGGCGAGGCTCTCGGTATGGCAGAGCAGGACGGCCGCTGGCACATAGCCCCCAGCAATATCCGCCTTCACGGTGGTGGCTGGACACAAGAGCGAGTACCCGTCGACGGATTCGCCCTGGAAGAAGAAGACGACGAAACGCGTTCGATACTTCGCAACGATCGGTTCGAGCTGACGGTCTTCCGACACCCGGCCCCGGCGTCGCCTCCTGCCATTGGGCTCACGGCCACTTGGGAAGATCAACTGAACCCGGTTCTGCTGGCCGAAGTCCGGGACCACACGGTCACCACTTGAGTTGCCGTTAGAGGTGGTACAGCGTTGCGGCGGTCGTCTCGGTCATCCGCAATTGGTCGGCGTCTGAGACGTCCTCCATCAGTGTCGAGACCACGTTCTTCGAACAGGGCCACGTCGAATCGCGATGGGGATAGTCGTTCCCCCACATCAAGGTGTCGACGCCGATCAGCTCGCGGCACAACACCGCTGATCGGTCGTCTTCGATCGTGGCCTTGAAGTTGGTGGCCCAATACGAACTCGGCGGTCGGTCGACGCTCGGGTCGACCGCGGTCGGATCTCGCATCCAGCCTTGGTCGAGACGCTCGAGCCAGTTGGGCAGCCAGCCAGCATTGAACTCCGAGACAATGAACATGAGAGCTGGATGGCGGGCTGCGACTCCCTGGCAGATGAGCTCGGACACCGTCCTTTGGATGACTGATGCCGCGCCCGCATAACCACCGACTGAGTCGGAGACTCTCGTCTTTCCCTCAACGTGCGGGAGCCGGGGCTCGAACGCATTGGTGCCAATGTGCATGGCCAACGGGAGCCCCGCCTCCTCGGCCAGAGCCCAGACGGGCTCGTAGGCCGCGTCGCGATACGGGCGGTCAGCCGGGGCTCTACAGGGAATGCACGCCGTTCGGGAACCCCGAGCAACTGCCTTCTCGAGTGCGGCCAAGGCACCGGCTGGCTCGTGCATCGGAAGCAATTCGGCCCCGATCAGACGCCCTGGTGCCACCGAACAATAGTTGTGCAGCCAGTCGTTGTAGTTGGCGAACGCGGCGCTGACCACAGCCGGGTTCGGTAAACCGAAGACGGCGAAGAACTGGCTGGGATAGAGAACCTCGGCCCGCACACCGTCGAGGTCCTGATCAGCCAAGCGAGCGCTCGGATCGGCGATGCCGGCTCGAAGCACGTCGTAACCGCCGGTGGACAGTTCGATGACAGCAGGATGGTTCGGATCTTCCGGGTCCGGCTTCCCGGTGAGCGTCCGATCCACGGCCAGCGGACCGTCAAGCCGATAACCGGCGATTCCCATCCTGGCCGGTGGAAGACCTCGTACCCCAGTGGCTGGCACGTACATGACGTCACGGAGCTCACCATGGTCGACGCATCGGGGGGCATCGTCACCGAACCGGTCAGCCAGACCGGCCAGGACGTCGGGCGGTTCAACCACATGGGAATCAGCCGAAATCATGACCCGACGCTACGCGGCTCAGTCCCCGGCAACCAGCGCAAGAGCAAGCGGTCTCCGGCTGAAGCAACGAGCGCTGGTGCCCTCACCAACGGTCGGCTCCCACCGATTCTCGTTCGATTAGCCTGAGAAGAGACCGTCCACGTAAGCGACCTGGGGTTGTGTTGACTACGTTCGGCGCCGCCCGCACCCCACCTGAAGCGAGGACCCACTTGTGCATCGGCTACTGAGATCTCTCGCCGTTTTTATGATTGCGATCGCTGGCGTTGTCGCTGTGCCCGCGCCGGCCAGTTCGATGCAAACCTACGAGGAGGTCATCTCGAACCCCGGGCTCACCCCGGCCCACTCGGTCATCATCCGCCTCTACCAAGCAGTGTTCGGCCGCCAGCCAGACGTGGCGGGCCTGACGTTTTGGCTTGATCAGTTCGACTCTGGCGAGTGGAACACGCGACGCATTGCCACGTTCTTTACGACAGCCGAAGAGTTCAAATTGCTCTATGGCGAGGACACCACCAACGAGGAGTTCGTCAACGCCGTCTACCCGAACGTGTTGGGTCGGCTGCCCGACGCTGGCGGCGCATCGTTCTGGATCGGCTTCCTCGACCAGGGCAACAGTCGCGCCGAGCTGATCCTGTTGATCTCGAACGCGCCTGAGTTCATTGAGGCCAACTGGTTGCCAAGTGACGGAACGCCGAATCCGGACAGCGACGACCCAACGACGCCTCCCCCAGATGCTCTGGTGTCTGACAGTTTTGCTGGAACCGGACCGCTCTCCGGCTACACGACGACGAACGCTGAAGTTCTTCCCGAGGTAGGGCGAGTCAACGGGCGCTATCGCGCCGAGTTGACCGACAACGCCGCCGACAAGACGTTGCACTTCAACGACGCCCAAGGGCGTCTGGACGCCAAGTTGGTCGCGTTCCCGTTCGACTATGTCGCACGAAACATCGGCGTTGGTTCAGTCTCTGATTCCCAACTCGCACCCAACCCGTCCGGGTCGACGTTCATGTTCTCCGGAATCCAGGTTCACTCCACCGATCTCGACGCCGCGGACAGCGCCCACGTCGTCGTGGGCCATCGCGGCAACACCAAGTTCACTGTCGAAGGCAAGAACACCGTCGGTGGCGGGTCGAGCGTCAACGACGTCGGTGCCAACACGGCACCCGATGGGCGAGCCGATATCCGAATCGTCGGCAATAGTGGTCGGACCTTAACGGTCTATTGGCAAACCCCCAACTTTAGCTCTGCGGCCAGTGACAACTGGCAGCTCTACCTCGGGACAGGAAACTTGCCGGGTTCGACGGCACCCTTTGAGGCGTCCGTCTACATCGGGTTGATCACCTACGCCTTCGGCTCGGGAAGTGTCCCATTCGTTGGAACCGCCGACAGCGTCGAGCTAGTTGGCGAATAGCGCGCCAATCGAGGGCCCGATGATCGGATGGGCGAACCATGAGTCCGGGATCCATCAAGGAGTCTGGTGACGGCTGAGCCAGAGCTCGCGGGGGCCACGGAAGGCGATGATTGGTAGATAGTCGAGCCGTTGGTCTGCGAGCAGCAGGTCTGGTGCCCGCTGCGTGAGTTACCTACCTCTTAGCTGCGGGATGAAGTCGGAGGTCGAGTGAAGTCTCACGAAGTTCAGCTGGGTAACCGTGCTGTCGATTTGTGCTGCATTTGTCCGTGTCGTAGAAAGCTGTCAATCGAGGGGTGAAACTGTGGCGACAAACGCGAAGACCTGGCCAATTGCGATCATCACTGGTGTGCTAGCCCTACTTGTGGGCGCGGTCGGAACCTACGCGTTACGCAGCGCACTGGACGACGACAACGGCGACGGGCCTGAGCTAACCGTTCGGCTGGAGCCAGCCGACTTCGCAGGTGACGACCCTTTCTCCACCGAACCGTTCGCACCGCCACCAGATCCAACGATGGCGTCGACCGAACGAGTTCTGGCCGCCACCGTGTCGTTGAATTCCACGATCGAAATGCCAACGCCGTCGGCACCTGGGCTCTATGGCGGCAGCAACAGCGACTTCTGCCTGGTCGAGCCGATGATCGAGTTCTATGCCGCCGATCCCGACAAGACAAAGGCCTGGGTCGAAGCCCAAAACGACGACCGCCTCCTGCGGTGGGACAGGGGAACGTTGACGGAGGAGGACCTGCCTGAATATCTCCGTTCCCTGACGCCGGCAACACTGCAGAACGACACCTTTGTCACCAACCACGGCGTTCCCGATGGCAACTCGGTTCCGATTGTCTCGCTGCTCCAGCGAGGCACGACGGTGCTGGTGGACGAGTACGGCGTGGCTAGAGCCAAGTGCTACTCGGGGAACCCGCTAACACTGGCGCCGGAAATCGTGGGCCAGACCAAGCTCGACGGTGAAGGTTGGCCGGGTGTCGGCGAAGGTTCGAGCAACCCCAAGGCCGAGGATGGCGACCAGAAGATCGACGAACTCCAGACCTGCGAGTTGCTCCGTCGTACGTTCTCCGCCGGCGTAACGACTTCGCCCGAGCGCTGTGAGCGCAACACTGGCGACGCCAACAGAGCCGAAGAAGAGGGCGACTTGGGCGAGATCGAGTTAGAGGCCTCCCCAAGCGGCATCGCCGACGAGACCGACGACTTGGGATCAGAAGGTGAAGGTGGGTCTGCCGTGCCGATCCCAGTCGAGACTTGCGCAGACAACAACTGGCCAGCCGACTGGCTCGATTCCGAAGCCAGCGATCGCACCGGTTTCCTCGAAGTGCAGCAATTCGACCTCACGATTGTGAACACCACTGGTGACGACATCCAGTTCGTCCAGCATGGGTATGACTGCTCGCAGATCGGGCCAAACTTTCTCCCAGCAGGAGCGACGTGGGAATTCGGCACGATGTCCGTAGGTATCCCATTGACGGCAGCGACAGTCGACGGTCAGGTTCTGTCTGAGTTTCAGATGCCTCTCTCGGACGCGACTTGGACAATCGGAGGTTGATGATGAATCCGGACGAACACCCTGAGGGAACCGACAACGCACGGGAGCTAGAGGGTCAGGCAGCTGAGCTTCAACGGAAACGTGATGCACTCGATGCCGAGCAACAACAGCTCGAGCGAGAACTTCAGAAACAAGAGCTGACACGGCAAGAAGAAGCGTTGGAGCAGCAACGCCGCGACCTTGAAGCGCAACGCCAGGCAATGGAGAGCGAGGTGAGGCAGCCACCCATCGACCCTCAGGCAGAGCAACAGCGTCAAGCAGCCGAAGCGCAAGCCCAGGAGATGGCGCAGCATCAGGCGCAGCAGCAGCTGCACCTCGAACGCGAGCACGAGGAGCAGTTGCTCTTGTCCCTCGCGGCCCGGGAGCTACTACCGGCTGAGGCCCCAGAGCCACAAGGTCGCAACCCGGGCGTGATTGCCGGAATTGGAATCGCCATGCTCGCTATCGGAGCGGCGGTGGGATGGTTTGGGTATAGCGTTCTCACCGATGACGATGACGCAATTGCTCAAGTAGTCGACGCAGACTCGACCGATGCCGCGTTCGGCCAACTCAATGGGACGTTGGCTGAGACCTCGAGCGCCACGACTGGGACGACCACGGCCATCCCGGCAGCGACCATCGCTTCCTCGGTTTGGGCACACCCCGATGGCACGTTGCAGGCTAACCTGCCGGATGACTGGGTACCGAGTTGGCAGTCACGACCCTGGCCAGAGGAAGGCATCGAGGCGAGCATTCTTCGCTCCACGGCCGACCCGGTCGCTGCCGCCCAAGGCAACCACGACCCATTCATGACTGGCTCCATTTTCGTCGGCCGATATACCCGAACTGGAATCACTCCAACCGAGCTTCTCGGGCTCTTGGGGACACAAGAGGGCTGCGCCTCCAAGGCGCCGGCCGAACCGTTTGACTCCGGCGGCAAGACCGGACTGATCGTGCGGCTGACTGAATGTGGCACCGTCGCTGGCCACGCCATGCAGATTGCGCTTCAAGACGGCAACGACGCTGTGCAGTACATGACACTACGTGCACCATCCGCTGGAGCGTTGGAGTCCTATCGCGGGCTCATGCTTTCGGCTGCCACCTCGCCGACTGGAGCACCGGCCAACGTGCCTGGGGAACGGACCTGTGTCTATTCGTCGCCCTCGGCGAACCCCGACTTCCCATTTGTCGTGAGTGTCTCGAATCTCACGGAAGGACCTATCACGTGGTACGCGCTCGATCCTGCAACGGGGGCACCATCGCCAGATGGTCGGCGTGAAGAGTTCGGGCCCAACACCGCTAGGTCGAACACATTCAAAGGGGGCGTCGTCATTCGGATCGAACGCCCCGCAGGCAACCTTGATTTCACCGTCGCAGCCGACCCGATCCAGTGCGTCAACGTGACCGACCAGGGCCTGGAACCAGGGTAGAAATCTCGGGCGTGTCTCGCACGGTGGTCCTCATCAACCAACCTCTGATTCGAGGTCGGAGATGGCGGAGAGCCGTAGCTCGTACTTCAGGACTTTGTTCGAGGCGTTGAGCGGCAGCTGGTCGACAATGTGGACCTGGCGGGGAACCTTGTAGTTCGCCATCTCCCGACGACACCAGGCGATGACTTCTTGAGGATCGGGCATCGTGCCCGCGGTAGGGATGGCAAAGGCAACGCCGACTTCGCCGAGACGCTGGTCCGGAATACCGACCACCGCGACCTGGGCCAGATCGGGGTGAGCACCCATCATCGACTCGATCTCGGCCGGATAGGCATTGAACCCACCCACAATGAACATGTCCTTCAGTCGGTCGGTCACAGCAACGTTCCCTCCTGCGTCCATGGTTCCGATGTCGCCGGTGTGAAGCCAGCCATCGTCGTCAACGGCCTCGGCAGTCTGCTCGGGGTCGTCGAGATAGCCCTTCATCACCCCGTATCCACTCACCCAGATCTCGCCGGGCTCACCGGGCATCATTTCATTGCCCTCGGTGTCAACCACTCGGATGTCCATGCCGGGCATGGCCCGCCCCGAGGTTGTCGCCACCGTCTCGGGATCGTCCTCTCGCCGGCAGATCGTGGCCAGGCCGCTGTTCTCCGTCAGGCCATAGCCGGTGAGAACGGTCTCGAAGCCGAGTCGATCGCGCATCTGTACGACTAGATCGACCGGCACCACGGCGGCGCCGGTGACCGCGAGCCGGAGGGTCGAGAGGTCGTAGTTCCCAAGATCGGGATCGTTCAGGATCGTCTGATAGATGGCGGGAGGTCCCGGTAGGACCGAGATCCGTTCCTCGTCCACTCGCCGCATCACGGCAGGGACGTCGAATACGGGGTGAGGGAGGTTTGTTGCGCCGGTCATCAGGCACGAGAGGATCCCCGCGCCGAGGCCGAAGAAATGGAAGTACGGGTTGATGATGAGGTATCGATCATCAGAACGAAGGCCGATGATTCGGGACCAATCGGAGAAGCCTCGCAGCACCTGGCCGTGGGTGATCATGACCCCCTTTGGCATACCCGTCGTGCCCGAAGTGAACATGGTCAGGCACAAGTCGTCGGCCGCAACAGCGCCACTACGCGCTGCACGCTCCAAATCATCGACATGGTCAGCGCGATCGAGAAAGTCGTCGAACGACGTGGTGCTGCCCCGGGTCGGGCCACGCAGCACAACGACCTCGCGCAGGTCCGGTAAGTCCTCGGCGCCTGCCAGGAGCTCGACGTAGTCGATCCCCATGAAGTCGGTGACCGTGACCAGCATGCGGGCCTTGCTCTTGGCGAGCACGTACGCCCCCTCACGGCCCTTGAAGCGGGTGTTGATCGGCACGACGACGCCACCGGCCTCATGGACACCGAGGCCCGCCACCACCCACTCCCAAGCGTTCGGTGCCCAGACGCCGACGCAATCACCGGGCTCGAGACCGCTCGCCATGAATGCCCGCCCAGCCCGATGCACCGCTTCGACGAGCGCAACGTAACTGAGCCTCACCTCGCCGTCTGGTGCCGGATCGACGAGCGCCTCGTGGTCACCGAACTGCTCACCAGCCCAGCGAACGAGGGTAGGAATCGTGTCGTATCTAGCTTTCATCGAGCAACCTTCCTTCAGCCGTCGCTGCTGCAGTCTCGCGCAGAGACCGAAACCAAGCTCGCCCGGGTGACCGTGCTACAGACCGGCCCGTATGCGGCACCACGGAATGCAGCTGGCGCACGACAGCGACAGCCTCATCAGCACATCTGCCTGGTTGCGTAGCCTGATGCTCGGGACCGATCAACCTTCAATGAGGCTGTTGCTGGGTCGACGACCGCCAAGAGTTTCGATGGATGCGGCAGGGTTCGAAAGAGACGCAATCTCACGCTCAGCGACCGGTACACCCAAAAACAGCTCCGGCCAGGCGCGACAAGCCCCCAGCCGGAAATAGCGGAGAGAGGGGGATTCGAACCCCCGGTGACCGTGAAGCCACAACGGTTTTCAAGTACGAGTCTCTGACCTGCAGAAACGCCTCCAAAGAGTGTGTTCTCCCAGGTTGGAGGCATCCCGAGCGAGCGTGCCGATGACCGTGAAACTTCACTGCAGACCCTTCTTGACCCCTGCGAGTGGCACCACAGTGGCACGGAAACGACCGTCGATCAGTTGACGAGCGATCACGAACCCCTACCGGCCATGTTCGCTGTCGACTGCCCGGTGCTGCCTGCCGAGGAACGTCAGACACTGATGAAGTCAATACCCAGCGAGCGAGCCTTATCGGCGAGAACTCCAGTCGCGTTCTGTGGATCACCAACGTAGAACGCGGACTCGTGATGCAGACAGGCCGCAACGGTCTCAGCCATCAGGGCGCTGAGTCCGCCGACCAGACCATGGGCTCGCCCTGCTGACAGGATCAGCGGCCGCGGATCGATGACCTGGAGCAACCGGGCATCTGGCTGTTCGATGAACCGTCGCCTACTCGGATCGAGCTGAGAAAGCGTGCGGCTGAGCCGCCCAGCGCTCTCACTCTTGGCAATGGTCGAAACGAGGCGCCAATGCCGCAGATACGTGAGACCCATGATTTCGTCCGGCAGGCCCGCGACTTCGCCGGAGCCGGCCAGCACGCGTAAAACGATGTATTCATCGACGACGATCACGGTCGCTCAGCTGTCGAGCAGGTCGGGGTCGGACTCGCCCAGCCGCCGAAGCTCATCTCCCCATTCTGACGTCGCCGTGAGCTCAGCAATCAGTTCCTCATCGTGTTCCCTCGCCACGAGCGCTCCGGTCTCGTACAACTCTGCCAAGACTTCGGCTCTGCTCTGTTGGACGGCGTTCCGCATCACTCCATTGTGCACCCAAAACCCGCCGACCGATAGGGCAGACTCCCCGCGCTGCTTGCCCTACTCCCCGACTACCGCCTTCGCCAGCCTCGGCCGGGCTCGGGCTCTGCGGCGAAGACGTACTGGCCCGATGCTCAAGATCATCCTCGAACGCTGCAACGGCGTCGAGGTTCGTCACCGGCGCCACCCGAACCGGCCCCGTTCGGTCAGTTCTTCGATGAGATGGGATGTCCGGGTCTGGCATGTGAGCGATCTGGGAACGCAACAGCGTGATCGGCCATTGACCGCGGCGAGCAGAGATCACATGAGAGAGATAGAGCGCTACCTCTTCGGAAAGTCGCTGACCTCGTCTCTCGACCGGTGTTCGGGGACGGTTTCGTGGCTTCGGTCGGCGGGGATTCTGGGATACCTCGCCGCTCGCGTACATGCCGGTCTAGCGCTAGCGCACCCTCGACGCGGTCGGACCTCGCACGTTATCGAGCACTCGAGCACCCCAGGGACCGCTCGCTCACCGGCAATATGTAGGTGATCGTGTCAAGGGAAGAGTGCGGGGTCATTGGTGGGGCTCGTTCTGGTGGAGGAGTTTGGTGAAGAGTTCGGCTCGGCTGGTTTGGTCGTTGACGGTGGCGTGATCGCGTTGGCGGAGGAGCACGGGTTGGAAGGTGGGGTCGGTGGCGAAGTGGGTGCAGGTCTCACAGATCGATTCGTAGCTGCAGCCGAGTTGAGCTGGTCGTTGGCACCAGCCGTTGCCGAGAAGCCGGTGGTGAACTTCGTGCTGCAGTCGGCGCATCGCGGGTCCGACTGTGGCGGCTTCGGCGGGTTGGTCTTGGTTGTAGAGCGCTTCGACTTGTTCCGCGACCGAGGCGTATTCCTCGGCGACGATCTTGTTGGAGATCTTGGCGTAGCGCATCGTCATGTCCAGCGAGCGGTGGCCGAGCAGTGCGGCGATTGCTTCGATTGACATCCCGCGATTAACCGCTTGGGTCGCGAAGGTGTGACGCAGTTTGTGGGGGTGGACACCATCGACCCCAGCGCGTCTGGCAACGGTTTTCACCCAACGAGAAACAGCGTGACGGTTCAAGGGACCTTCGCGCCCTGACAACAACCGACCGGGCGTGAAGGGCCCGTTGCTTGCTTGGTATTGGGCGATGAGATCAACCAGGACGGGTTGCAGCGGGATGAATCGGTCGTTGTGGAGTTTCCCGACCGGGATCCTCAGTCATGGCTCGTTGCCCATGATGTTCACAGCGTCGTGTTCGAGTCCGCAGAGCTCACCAACGCGCATCCCGGTTCGGGCCAGCATCTCGACACCAAGCCGTCGGACCAGGACCGGTTCTTCTTTGAGGGACCGCATGAACTTTGAGGCGTCGCCGTCGTCGAGGAACCTTGGGAGCGACTCGTCTCGTTTCGGGATGTCGCCGAAGAAGATCGGGACCTTGGCGGGGGCGTCGTCCCAGTCCCATTCGATGATCCGTATGAAGAACATCTTCAGCGCCGACATTCGACGCCGGAACGATGCTGTCTGGAAAAGCGTGCCAGGGCGCCGCCCTGGCTGGGCTCGCTGCCAGATCTTGAACGCTTCAACATGAGAGCGTTCGGTGTCGCCAGCACAAGTGAGCGCTGGATCATGGCTGATCAGGAACCCGGCGAATGCCCGAAGGTCAAGATCAGCAGAGCGCACGCTGCTTGGCTGCATCGACACCTCGATTTGGTCGAGATAGGCCAGCATCGTGGTCGCCAACACCGGCGCTGCCGCATCGATCCGCACCCATTTCGCCGGGACACCAGACGGCCCGAACGCGGGCTGGGCGGCGAGCGCTGTCATTGGGTCACCGCCAGGTTTTGGGCGTCGATCATCTCAGAAGCCTTGCGGTATTCCCCAGCGAGCCAGTCGTTGGTGAGATGCAGATAGATCCTGGTGGTCTCGATCGACGCGTGCCCGGCTTGGGCTTGGAGCGCTTCGATCGACATCCCCGCCTCTCGGAGACGAGTGAGGCAGGTGTGGCGGAGTTCGTGACATGACGCGTGTTCCAAGCCGGCACGGCGGCGGGCGCCGCGCATGATCTCATCCAGGCCCGACGCCGACAACGGTTGACCGCGCCGCTGCCCTTTCAACACCACGAACACCGCATCAGTTGTTGCGTCGTCAGGGCGTTCGTGATCGAGGTAACGGCCGACAACATTGAGGAACCGGTTCGAGATCAGGATCAGGCGTTGACGGCCGCCCTTGCCCTCAGCAACGAACAGCCGGCGTTCACCAACCCGGATGTCTTCCAGGCGAAGACCGAGGACTTCGCAGCGCCGCAGACCGCCGAGGAGCATCGCGTCGATCATCGCCCGGTCACGATCCGTGCGCAGCGCACCCACCAACGCATCAACCTCGGCAGGCGACAGAATCTTCGGCAACGTGACCGGCGTGCGAACCAACGGCGCCCGACGCTTCGGCCCCGAACGCTCCCGACGCGTCACCAACCCTCGAGGCACCGGGTTGCGTGTGATCGAGGTGTCGTCACGGACCATCAAATACGCGTAGAACCCCGACACCGACGACAGCCGCCGCCGGATCGTGCGGGGCGACAACCCAGACGACCGATCAATCGGGATCACGTTCGAGCCGCCGGGGCCGTTGCGTTGCCGAGTGATGAACCCCATGACATCCGCGCCCGTCACACGGGCCGGGGTCTTGCCGACCACGGTGAAGAACACCTTCAAATCGAAGGCGACCGCCAGGATCGTGTTCGGTCTCGCTCTCGCTCGCAGGAACTCGAGATACGCGTCAGCCGACGGATGACCGACCGTCACCACCAAACCACCACCAGCGTCCTCAGACTGCACAACAACCGGCTTCCAACGCATCACAGAACCTCCAACAACAGGCCAAAGACCAGGAGGCTAAAGGCCAACAGGATCACCCACATATCATGCAATAGCGCGCTGCGGATGGTCGGTTCGAGGGCGTTGTGGGCGGCGTTACCGAGCTGTGTGGGATGCTTCGATGGTGACTCTCGAGCCTGTTCTTCCGTCGGGGACGGTGACGTTTTTGTTCACTGATATCGAGTCGTCGAGTTCGCGTTGGGAAGCCGACGCGGTGGAGATGCGTGCGGTGTTGGCCCGCCACGACGACTTGTTGTCTTCGGTGATCGAGAAGTCCGGCGGTTTCGTCTTCAAACATCTCGGTGACGGGCTGTGTGCCGCGTTTCCTAGTGCGCCCGCAGCGTTGAAAGCAGCCATTGACTGCCAAGCCCGTCTGGCCGCTGAGAATTGGGGAGGCGACGATCGCTTGCGGGTCCGGATGGGCCTTCACACCGGCGAGGCAACACAGACCGGTCGTGACCAGTGCCGATGGCAGCCCCGCCCGAGGTGACGCCGGACTCCACTCACCCTTCGCTCTGGGCCTTGAGGGGTGATGAGCCGTGGATGCGAGCGCGGTCAACCGGCGACAGTTCGTTCACATCGCACACCTGGCCGCGAGGCTTAGGCCCAGTGGCCCTGTCTGTCGGGCCGCTTTGTCAGAAATTCGCGTTCGAGAGGTCCTGTCCGAGCAGCAGCTTCCCGCCGGTGATGTAGGCGGCTGGGCTCATAGCGAGGTGTTTGGCCGCCGCCCGCGCGTCACGTTCGTAGCGCTCCAGGGGACTTGACCGGGAGATCGCGACGGCACCGGCCATCTCGGTCAGCAGACCAATCGCCCAAAGCGCTGATTCACTCGCGAACGTGCAAGCGAGGCGGAATCGCACTCGGGCGGCTTCGAGGTCCGACCCCGCCTCGACCGCATCGAGCAGATCCATCATCACCTGTCTGAGATACGCACGGCTCGCGGACAAGCGGGCCTCGATCTGTCCGACCTGCGATTGGATCAGCTCACGTTCCGCCAGCGGAATGGAGTCACCCCGTCGCTTCCTGTTTCCCGCGAGCCTGACGAACTCCGTGAGCGCGCCCCGGGCGAGCCCCAAGGGAACCGTCGCCACCGTCCACGGGAAGATCGAACCCGTTGGCAATCGAAAGAGCGTGCCCGGCTGCGTCGGCTCTGGCTGAAACGGATGGACAAAGCGGTCCGCCACGAGGACGTCGCGAAACTCGAAATCAACGCTCCCGGTCGCGCACAAGCCAGATACCTGCCAGTTGTCGTGCACCACGACATCGGCCCGCGGCGCGTACGGAAAGACAATCTGGCCGGTGACCTGCCCCTCTTCCTCAACCACACAGACCGGCGAGAACCACGTCGCGTGAGGTGACCCGCTACCGAACGGCCAACGGCCCGTCACCCGGTAGCCATCGGCAACCCGGACCGCCACTCCGACACCCCCTGTGCCGGAGACCACAAAAGCCTCGGGGTCCGCGAAGATCTCCTGAGCGCACTCGATCGGCAGGTACGCGCCAACCCGCCCCATGCCGCCGCCGTTTCCGACCAGCCAGCCGATCGTCCCGTCCAGCGCCGATGCCTCCTCGACCACATCCATGAAATCGAGCGCCGACAGCTCCGGTCCATCCAGCGCGGCGGGCAACCACATCCGAAACAACCCAAGTGCGGAAAGCTTCCTGTACAAGTCATCGGGCAAACGGCCCGCCGAATCGAACCCTGCCCTCTCCTGAGCCACGGTTGCAGAAAGCTCCCGCAGCTGCTCGATGAGAACTGCGGTCCTGTCTGTGCGATACGGCTCTGCCGTCATGGTGCTGCCCTTCGTCGAGATGGCAGTGCAGGCTAGAGCCTCAGCCCATGGCACACGGTTCTGAGTCGCAGGCGGCAGCGGCACCAGCACCTCAGCCCCGCCCGGTAACGGTTCCGCGAGCCCGTCCGAGGGACCCGCACCATCTGTGAGCGGACGGCTGTCTCGATCGGCCGCCGGGACCACTCGATCCCCACTCGGTCACCGGCACTACCGGACGGTGCTGACGGCCGATTTGAACGGCGTTACCGGGCGGTGTGGGATGCTTCGCTGGTGACTGCCGAGCCGGTTCTTCCTTCTGGGACGGTGACGTTTCTGTTCACCGATATCGGAGGGGTCGATGCGTTTGTGGGAGGAGCATCCGGCGGAGATGAGCGACGCGTTGGAGCTGCACGATAAGATCTTGGCATCGAGCATCGAGCATCGAGCATCGAGCATCGAGCATCGAGCATCGAGCATCGAGCATCGAGCATCGAGCATCGAGCATCGAGCATCGAGCATCGAGCATCGAGCATCGAGCATCGAGCATCGAGCATC
>JBLINY010000047.1:0-30494 GCA_047638695.1 Acidimicrobiales bacterium
CCTCGAGGTTGGCGAAATCATCGGTGTCTACGATCTCGGCGGTGGCACGTTTGATGCTGTCGTGATGCGTCGAACTGACGCTGGTTTCGAAGGACTCGGCCGCCCGGTTGGTGTTGAGCGACTGGGAGGCGTCGATTTCGACGAGGTCATTCGCGACTTCGCCATGACCGCAGCCGACCTCACCGATGTCGAGAGCAGCGACGAGACCGTCTCCGCTGCGTACGCACTGCAAGCCAGTTGTGTCACCGCCAAACAGGTGTTGTCGGCTGACACGGTTGCTCACGTTCGGGTCATGTTTCCCGGTGTCACGACATCGGTCAGAATCAACCGAGCTGAGTTCGAGGACGGAATCCGGCCCCGTCTGGAGGACACGCTCACCGCGTTCGACACCGCCCTACGCTCGGCCAATTTGGAGTCTGAATCCCTCAGCCGGATTTTGCTCGTCGGCGGCTCGAGCCGCATCCCTCTCGTGTCGTCACTCTTGTCGCAACGGTTTGGACGCCCGCTTGCCATCGACACCGATCCCAAGAATACGGTGGCTCTAGGGGCGGCCGTTTACGGCACCACGGCTGTTCCCGACTCCACGACCGTCCCAACCGTCGAGCCTGGATCGGTTCAGTCCGAATCCAGTGTCCCGCAGCCGAGTTCCGCCGAGCTGCCGCCGATGGCGGCTGGCGACCGCGTCGCCGATCCAAGGCTGACCCAGCGCCTCACCGAGCCCATCATTCCTGCAGGTGATCCCGTCGATCACCCACCGCTCCCATCCACCGAGGCGTTGCCATCCACCGAAACGGTGGCCGCCCGCCGACGACTCGATACGTCAATCTCGCCGATCGCCCCCGGCGGGTCCGGGCCGGAGACGTTGGACGAAGCAAACGACTTGTTGAGTGTTGCAGCCGAGTCCGATCATCGGGCGCGCATCCCGCAGCCAACTCCGGTCCCCGAGACGACCTTTGCCACGACTCCCGAATCAGCTGACGCTGAAGCAGTCGGGCCGAGTCGCATACTGCTGATTGCATTGATTGCGATTCTTGCTGTTGTCGCGGCCGGGGTTGTGACGCTCGTGCTTAGCAGCTGATTGGTTGTTGGCCGGCCTCAGCGGCGAGAGAGGGTACGGGGATCAAGTCGAGCGCGAACCCGTGTGCCGAGCGACGCGGTGCTTCGGGCCGCGGCGACTGCGGTTGCCGCCATCATCCACGCGTTGGTTGCCTCGTCATCGCTGATCGGGTGTTGGGCATACAATGCGGTGTCGATGAAGGGCCCGAGCTGAGCCACAGGCTCGGCAACGTCGCGAAGATCGATACGGTCGAGTTCGATCGCGATGCTACCGGCCGACTGTGCGGGGCTCGAAGGCAAGCCGAGTTCCATGAACCGGTCTTGCGTCTCCCGCCACGCTCCGAGCACTCGTCGGTCGGCTGATTGCCGCTGGCGGCGGGCCCGCCGGACCCGCTTGGCCCCGATGACGATCAGCCCATAGAGCACGGGAGCAGCGAGGACGACGGTGAGTAACCACCATCGAGATCGGCCCGGAACCAACGGAGCTTCGGCTCGAAGGATGGGTTCCTCCAGGTCGGGAAGGTCGGTGCGGTTGGCATCGACCCCGGCTGATGACACCGAGGGAGTACGCGATGCCTGGTCGGTGGTTTGGTTGAGCTTGTTGGTTGGTTCGAATCGGACCCAACCCTGCCCTTCGAGCCACACCTCGGGCCAGGCATGGATCATGTTTTCGGTGACCACTCGCTCTTGGATCTCTGCGGTCAGGGGCGTATCGAGCTGGTACCCAACCACGACGCGACTCGGTGCGCCGAGCTGGCGGGCCAGCACGGCGAAGGCGGCGGCTGAATGTTCGGCAAACCCGATCCGGGCGGCCGGAGTTCCCGACGGTGCGTCGAGGGCTTCGGGCGAGAGGTAGCTTACGAGAGCGGCAAGGCTGTGCCCGGCTGGTGCTTCGATGTTGTAGCCAAAATCATCGCTGGCAAGGCTGGCTTCGATGCTCTCGAGCTGAGTGGCGATGGGATCGTCGGCGCTGATGACATCGGCCAGGTAAGCATTCATTGCCGCCCGCTGGTCGTCGCTGAGATCGAAGGGGGAAGTACCGGGAGCTGGGCTCGTGGTGGGTGTTCCAGCAGCGGCGGGAATGGCCACCGTGGTCTCGAATGTGCGTTCGGTTTCATCGACGTTGGCCATGACGCCACTACGCGGATCCCACGCCAGATCGCCTGCTGTCACGGTGCGCACTACGCCTGCTTGCGGCAAGAATCGGAACGAATAGTCGTTGGTCAGCACGACCGTTTGATCGACGATGGAGCCCGTCGGTGGTGCCTGGGATGGGACGGGTAGCACCGATCCGGCCGGTTCGAAGGTGGCGCTGGTGCTCCAAATCCGTCCGTCGTAGCGATCGAGAACAGCGACCGTCAGCAATTCGATGCTCTCGTCGTCACGAAGACCAACAACGGTCACGACAAATACGGATTCATCGCCCGCATCGACCAAGCCGGCCTTGACCCGTGCCAGCGGGGTCGCGCTCTCGGTAATGTCCAGCGGTCGGACCAAACGCGATCGAAGATCGAAGGCGTCTCGGTCTCCTGTCAACGCGCTCCCCGCGTTGTCCCGTGCGAGTAGCGAGGTGAGTCCCACGGTTGTGCCGGCGAGTAACAACACCACAGAGGCCGACCCGATCAACTGTCGTCCGCCGACACTGATCTGTCCGGCGGCAAAGTCGGTTCCGCCGGGCTTGTGAAGCTCGGCGATGGCCAACAGGCCGACGCTTAGACCAGCGACGATCCCGACAAGCCACAGCGCTGGCGATTGTTGCCCAATCGTGTAGGCGGTGGCGATGCCGTGCACGGTCAGGATGACCAGCACCGCGGGTACCGCGGCGGCCTTGCGGACGAAGAGGTCCACGGCCAGCCAGGTTCCGAGAGCCGCTACGACGACCGGCACGATCACAAATCGGGCGCTGGTCGGGATGAGGAGACCGGTCGATACAAGGGCCTTCCTACTGGTGATCAGATCAGAGGGGAGGTCGACGATCGACGACCGGTAGATAGCGGCAAGACCCAAAGTGAGAACCACGACCAGGACAACGAAGCTGACTGGCCGTGGTCGTTCGAACCTTGCGATGGTGAGGCTCACGATGGCGGCGAGCACGGCAGACGCAGCCGTGGGCACAATCAACCCAAAGTCGGCGAAGATCGTCTTCCACTGCCAGCAAGCCAGACTGATTGCCGCGACGATGGTTGCCACCCCAGCGAGCTCGATCAGCCCCGGGCGCCTCGATTCGGTCATCCGAATCGAGCCTTCCATCGTTCGGCTACATCGAGGCTGGTGGAGCCATTCAATACAAGGGCACCGGGGATGTTCATCGGTGGACGGTCGTGGTTTTCGCCAACCTGGACGACCGTGATCATGTCGAAGCGACCGCGGGCCCGCGAGATACCGACGGTCCGGTCGGCTGGGGGTTGACCGGTCACAGCTCCTAACGACACCCCCTCCCCGAGCTCGGCGAATCGGACGACGCCGTTGAGACCCGCGTCATCAGCCGACGGCGCGATTCTCGCGAGTAGCCGCATGATGTCGGTGCGACCCTCGCCCGACGCCTTGGCGTCGACGGCCAATCCGCTGGTGGCGCGGAACATCACGGGATAGCGGCTGTTGCAGCCGGCCTGAACCATCGAGGCCGCTACTCGTACCGCGTCCTCGAAGGAGCCGTCGCCGCGGTCGGCATCGTCGTAGCTGCCCTCCCAGGTATCGAGCACGATCATCAGCCGCGGCTCGCTGGTGATGATGTTTTTGCGGACCATCAGGGCACCGGTCTTGGCCACTGACCGCCAGTGAATCAATCGGAGATCGTCGCCCAATTCGTAGTCGCGCAAACTATGAAACGAAATCCCGCCCTCGTGTGGCTGCTCGGCCGCAGACCCTTCGAGTTCTCGCCGATGGCCGGTTGGTAGCGGTGTCATGGCGTGGATCTCGGGATGAACGACGAGGGTGGCAACCGACCCTCGGTGGGTTGTTGCCCGGAAAAGGCCCAGCGGATCGACGCGCTCGATGTTGAGCGGACCAACGTCGTAGCGCCCGCGCCGGCTCGTCGGCAGGGTGACCGAGGCGGTGTGGCTTGCTCCCGCGGCGATGGCAGGAAGGGCCAGTGCTACCCCACTACCTGCCACCTGGTTAGAGGCCACAACGGGAGAGCTCTTTCGCGGTCCCGTGTTGTCGATTGTCACGATTGAGCTCGCCAGCTCACCGACACCGACTACCGGGGGCGAGACGGCCTGTCGGGCCGAGAGCGTCGGCCTCCAGAGCACAAAGAACAATCCGACGACAACAGCGATCAGGAACGACACGCCGAGCGCCAAGAAGAAGGGATAAGCCAAGAGCCAACCAAGGGCGAAGAGACCGAGAGCGGCTGAGACCGTCCACTTGCCGCTGCTGGTCAGCATCAGAGCTGAATGTCTGGTAGCGGAACGGCGTCGAGAGTGCGCCGAACGAGGTCAGCAGCCGAGAGACCTTGTAGCTCGGCCTCCGGCGATAACAACATGCGGTGTCCGAAGACGAACGGCGTCAGCTCGCGCATGTCGTCAGCCGTGACGAAGTTGCGGCGCTTGGCCGCAGCCCACGACTGCGAAGCCCGTACCAAGGCGAGAGAGCCACGCGGAGAAACACCCAGCCTCAGCTCGTCCATGCGTCGGGTCGAAGCGGCCACGGTGACGGCGTACTGTTGCAATGACGGGGCCACAAAGACCGCCCGGCCTGTGTCGATCATCCACTCGAACCCCTCGGCCGTGACGACGGGGGTCAGGTCTTCGGGGCGCTGGCCGCGTAGCCTCGAGCTAATCGACTCGACTTCGGCATCGTGCGAGGGGTAGCCCATCGCCATCCGCATCATGAACCGGTCGATCTGTGCCTCGGGGAGGTGGTACGTGCCGTCGAACTCGACGGGGTTCTGCGTCGCTATGACCACGAATGGCCGGGGAACGGCTCGTTCGATCGAATCGACGGTGACCTGCCGCTCCTCTATTACTTCGAGCAACGCCGATTGGGTTTTGGGTGATGCCCGATTGATTTCGTCGGCCAGCACGACATTGGCAAACACGCCGCCGGGATGGAAGGTGAAATCGCCGTCCCTCGCGTTGTAGATCATCGAACCGGTGACGTCGGTCGGCAGCAGGTCCGGGGTGAACTGGATGCGAGCGTAGGTTGATCCCAAAGAGGCGGCGAGAGCCTTGGCCAACGTTGTCTTGCCCGTACCGGGTACGTCATCGACGAGGAGGTGGCCTTCGGCCAGCATGCACGAGAGAGCCAGTCGGATTTCGCCCGACTTGCCCATGATGGCCTTTGACACGTTGGCGTGAATGGCGTCGAAACGCTCTTTGAACGCTTCGACCGATGCTGGGTCTGCCTGGTCGAATTCGGCTGGTTGCTGAACTGTCATTGCTGTTGCTCCTCGTCAGGCATTGATAGCGACGTCGGTAAAGGTGCTGCGGATTTCGCCGGTTGCAAGATCGGTGACCGTGAGGGTGACCCTGACCGATCCAGCTGCGGTGCCGGCAACGTCGAAGTTGAATGGTCCGGCGCCCTATGACTGGGCGGCGCCACTGGTGACGGCCCAGCTCGGACCGCTGAAGTTGGCCGGATCGGTCGTGAGACCGCAGTTAACCCGCACGCCGATCGCTGCTGTTCCTGGATTACAGGCGATGGCCAGCGGTGAGTCGGCGGGCGGCGGAGGTGCGGCAGCCTCGATTGCGACGGTGTCGCTGGCGGTCACGGTGAGGCCAGTGGCCAGATCAGTGACCGTGAGCTGCACCGTTACGTCGGAGTCCGCAACGGTGCCGGCCGCATCTCGGGTCCATTCGTCCATGTACCACGATTCCGACGGTGTGCTGACGGTCCAGACCGGGTCGCTGAAGTTGGCCGAATCGCCGCCGAGTGTGCAACGGAAGATGTTGCCAACCTCAGCTGTTGTCGCGTTGCAGTTCATCCCGAATGGTGATGGGGTTGGTGGAGGATCGCTAACCACGAGATCGAGGGTGGCGGTGGCGTTGCCGCCGGGACCGGTGACCTGCAGCGTGATGGTGTAGGTGTTCGGGCTGGTCCACGACGCCGAGAACGTGTCGGTGGAGCCGGAGCCGCCAGCACCGGTGGTGCTCCACGCATAGCTGGTTATCGAGCCGCCGCTGTTCGAAACGCTGAAGCTGCCGCTGTCGTTGGTGTCGAGCGTCGTGGGTCCGTTGATGGAAACCTGGGGGGCCGGATCAGCAGGGGTGTTGTCCTGCACCGTGATGGTGAGGGTGCCACTGCCGGTACCGGCAGCGTTCGTTGCCGAGGCCGAGATCACATAGGTACCCGGCGTGCTCCACCCACATTGGGTAGTGGCGTTTGTTCCCCCGCTTGGCCCAGCGCCGAGATCGGCGCCGTCACTGTTCCAGATGAAGTCGCCATAGTCGACTCCGCTGCTTTCGCTGGCCGTGTACTGCGCCGTTTCGCCCATGTTGAGTGTTTGGGGGCCGGCGACAGCGACGACGGGTTTGGGGTCGGGGCTGCTGAAGATGGTGACACTCTTGGTGGCGGTGTTCGAGCCGCTTCCGCCGCTGTCGAAGTCGAGGGTCACGACGTAGGTTCCCGGCGTGGTCCAGCTGATGTCGGTTGTCTGAGCGGATGAGTTGGCGATGTTGGCCGAGCCCTGGGCGCTCCACGAGAATGAGGGAGTGGTGCACGCCTCGCCATCACCAGTAAAGGTTCCGGTTTGACCGACTTCGATGGTGTCCGGCCCTGAGATGGTCGGGTTGGGGATGGCCTGGACGCAAATGTCGACTTCGTTGAAGGTCACGCTGGTGGTGGCGGTGACGTTCTCGCTGGTTCCCTTGTCGGTGCCGCGAAGGGTGACTTGCACCGTGCCCCCGGCGTTGTAGGTCACGAGGATCTGGCCCGTTGTTGGTTCTGACGTGACGAGCGCCGAGGCTGTTCCCGCCACGGTGGTGAATTGCAGATTGTCGAAGTCGGTGGGATCGCCGTCGATCGCACAGGTGGCGCTTTGGCCCGCTTCTAGGGTTGCGGGCGAGCAAGTGAGGCCCCACGGGGCGGGATCTTCGCTAATAGCCTCCACCACAATCGTGCTGGTGAAGGTCTTGGAGCTGCCGTCACGAGTAATCGTAAGCGACACGGTCTTGGTGCCAGGGAAGGGCCATGAGCTCTGCCCATTCTCAGTATTCGAAGTCTCCGGGGTCCCACCGGAGAAGATCCAGCTGTAGCCGTCGGGGTCGCCCTGGCTGGCGTTCTGGAAGGTCACGATGTCGCCGACCTTGGCCGTGGCCGGCGCCGTGAATGCAGGGATGAGATCGATGGCGGCCTCGTCGGGCACGATCTCCGCCGGTGCCGTGGCCGTGTCGCAGTTGCCGTTGACGTCGCAGGCTGTGATCGAGACGAAGTAGTCGCCTGGCTCATCGAAGCGATAGCGGAAGCTGCCGAATTGCTCGACTGGCAACTTGACCGGCCCGGCTGGTGAAACGGTCGATGACCAGTTGACGGGGTTGCCGTGTTGAGTGACGGCGGTGAAGTTGATGGTCTGCCCTGCTGCCACCTGGAAAGCCGTGACGGCCATGGTGACCTTGATGATCGGGTCGGGCTCGGGGGGGTGGGTCGACCACCTCCGGTGGATCGATTTCTGGTGCGGTGCCGGGGTTCTGGCCGGTGTCGGGTTCGTTGGTTCCCGCGCCGGGTTCGTTCGAGTCAGGTTCGCCGGTGTCAGGTTCGCTGGTGTCAGGTTCGTTCGTGTCCGGTTCGGAGATTTCGGGTGTTTCTGCCTCGCCGGGAGCAACGCCGTCGGTGTTCGCCGCCGGATCGTCTGTCGTCGTCTGGTCGTCGTTGGTTTGTTGACTGCCGGCCACCGCGATGTCGCTGGCACCGTCGGTTGGGTCTTCTACCGGAGCGGCGGTGAAGCCGGCTGAGCCCTGCTCGTACTTGGCAATGGGGCTAATTGTCCCCTCGCGGCGAATCAGTCCGGCATGCTCGCTGGCGGGATCGTTGTACCAAATCGCTCCGTCCTCAGCCACGAGATTGACGGTGGACCCTGGCTCGACGCCGTCGAGTACATGGCGCCGCATCACCGATCGGTCATCGAGGTCGATGACCAGGACTGCGGCTGGATTCGTCTCTGGCACCACGGCCCAGCCGCCGGTCATGACCGGCGTGCCCTAGGTGCCGGCACCGAGGTTGATGAAATCGCCGGCGCCCGGGCAGCCCGAGCTGAGTGGGTCCCACTCGAAGGCCCCGCCCTGGTCACTGACCACGATGAGGTGCCCGTCGCCGCCGCCTGCGTGCAGCACCGCGTTAGCCGGAAACTCGAGCCGGTCACAAACAATGTCCTGAGTCGATAGCCAGACTCGACGATCGTCGAGATCGACGGCCGCCGTCGTTGTCCCGAGGTCGATCAAGGCCGTCGGTCCATCGAGGTCCGGGATTGGTGTCGAGATCGCGCCGTCAGCCGAGAAGTGGGCGACGGGCAGGTTGGGGTCGGAGCTAGCGTAGTAGAGCGATCCATCCTCGGCGACGACGCCGTTGGCGAACGGGGCAGCGACGGGCACGACCGACCCGCCGACCATGTCGCTCATGTTTGCCAAGACCAATTGGCCAGGAGTGATCACGAAGCCTGCATTCCGACCGGCCACCACATCAAGCTGTTGGCCCGGTTGTCCGAACTGCACGCGTCCGCTGGTGATGCTCCAGCGTGAGCCATCGAGGAGGCTGACGGTTCCATCGGAGCGGTTGACGATAATGGCGTCTGAACCCCACTGTTCGACGGAAAAATCGTCACCTGGATTGGCAACGCCGAGCGAGGCGGCGATGGTGCCAGAGCCGCCATCGAGCAAGGACACACCACCGATTTCGGTCGATGGCAGCCAGACCGCGCCGTCCGAAAGGCGTAGGTTGATTTCGGCCCGAGGGGCAGAACGTACGACCAGCACTGATGCGAACATGAGTGCGGCAACAGAGACCGCCCCCAAGGCCGACGTTGCCGGTGCCGACCGGAGTCGTTGTAGTGCTCGCAAGAAGACGCTCAACAGGTTTCCCTCCATCGCGATCGCCCACTGCCGACCTCCCCACCGGGAAGCCCACGGTCAACGATCAACGTACAGTGCAGATTCTGAGGCAACCGCATCTGTCACCTCGCTGGCATCACTCTCGTGGCGCTTGTCACGGGGGTGATCGGGGAAGTCCCCATTAGCCACCCGACTCGCCATTCGCTTTTGGAGGCGGCCCGTCAGCTCGTTGCGACGGGTGATTCGCCACTAAGGTCGGCCAGGCGGAAGGTCGCCTTCTCTTCCGTCGCACGGGAGGCAGTCATGGTCGGATCTCGTTTTCGCTATTCAAAGTGGGACGGCACCCAAAAGGGTTTCGAACTCGATGCCTTCGATGTCCTCGGAGAACTCACCGACGATCTGCTGTATCACGGCGATCCGATGGCCTCGCTGCGTCGCCTGATGCAGGAAGGCTTCGACGATCGCAACGGTGAACGCGTCGAGGGTCTGCGAGAAATGATGGAAAAGCTGCGCAGCGAACGCCAAGAGCGGCTCGAGAACCACAACCTGGGCGGTGTCTACGATGAAATCAACGATGCGCTGAACGAGGTTGTCGACACCGAACGGCAGGGCCTCGACGACCGCAATGCCCTCGCCGAGATGCAGTTGGCCGATGCTGATACGGCCGAAACCGACCGTCGCAACGCCGAGTTGGCGAGAGAAACAACGCAGGGCAAGCAGATGGAGTTGGGCATGCTGCCCGACGACTTGGCCAACAAGGTTAGATCCCTCCAGAAGTACGATTTCGAGTCGGCCGAGGCACAGCAGAAATTCGAGGAGCTTGTCGATCAGCTCCGTCAAGAGCTTGTGAACCAGCAATTCCAGGACATGGCCGGCGGGATGGAAGACATCTCGCCCGAGGACATGGCCCGGATGAAGGACATGATGTCCGAGCTCAACAAAATGCTTGAGCAGCGCGACAACGGCATCGAACCGCAGGCCGAAACCGAAAACTTCGAGAAGTTCATGGAAGAGTTCGGCGACTTCTTCCCTGGGAATCCTGAGACGCTCGACGATCTTCTGGAACAGATGGCGCAGCAGATGGCGGCCATGCAGCAGATGCTCAACTCGATGAGCCCAGAGCAGCGCCAGCAGCTGATGGATCTTTCGAATCAGCTGATGGAAGACATGGATCTCAACTTCGAGATGAGTCGCCTCAGCCAAAATTTGCAGCAGATGTTTCCTGATGCCGGCTGGCAGAAGGGCTACGGCTTCGAGGGGAATGACCCTCTCGGCATGGTCGACGGTTCTCAGATGCTCCAAGAGCTCGGACAGCTCGATCAGCTTGAGCAGTTCCTGCAGCAGGCAACGTCGCCCCAAGAGTTGGCAGAAGTCGATCTTGACCAGGTTCGTCGTTTGTTGGGCGAACAGAGTGCGGCATCGATGGAGCGAGTGGCCGAGCTGGCCAAGATGCTCGAAGAATCGGGCCTGATCCAGAACAAGGAAGGCCGCCTGGAACTTACGCCGCGTGGGCTTCGGCGATTGGGGCAGCAGGCGCTCGGCGACCTCTTCAAGAAGCTTGATCCCAGCCAGCTCGGCGGTCACGACATCGAGCGCTCAGGGATCGGACACGAGCGAGCATTCGACACCAAGCCCTATGAGTTCGGCGATCCGTTCAACCTTCACATCGAGCGAACCGTACGTAACGCCATTCAGCGCACTGGGGGAGGGACCCCGGTCCAGCTAACATCCGACGATTTCGAAATCGAGGAAACCGAGCGCCAAGTCCGGTCCTCGACCGTGCTGATGCTCGACCTCTCATTGTCGATGCCAATGCGTGATCGGTTCCTGCCGGCCAAAAAGGTCGCGATGGCGCTGTATTCGCTGATCTCGAGTCAGTTCCCCCGGGACTACCTCGGAATCGTCAGCTTCAGTGAGGTGGCGAAGGAATTGAAGCCCGCTGATCTGCCAGAGGTCAGCTGGGACTTTGTTTATGGCACGAACATGCACCACGCGTTCAAGCTGTCCCAACAGCTGCTGGCTCGAGAGACGGGCACCAAGCAGATCATCATGATCACCGATGGTGAGCCAACGGCCCACCTGCTGCCCAACGGCGAGCCGTTCTTCAGCTATCCGCCGGCGCGCGAGACGCTCGAGCAGACGATGGCCGAGGTCATGCGCTGTACTCGGGCCGGCATCACGATCAACACCTTCATGCTCGATCCCGACGATGGCCTGCGAGGTTTTGTCGAGCAGCTCACGGCTCTCAATCAAGGGCGCGCGTTCTTCACTTCGGCCGAGAACCTCGGCGACTATGTGCTTGTCGACTTCATCGAGCACAAGAAGAAGCTGCTGCGGGGCGGGCGTTGACCCGCGAGTTCTGACGACTCAGTGTTCGATCGCGTCGAATGGCGCGCCGACACGGTTCATTCCTGGGATCATCGGCGGACGCAGATTGTGTTCGGTCGCCGCGTCGCGACCGCAAGATTGTCGCTGCTCCTTTAGCGCGGGCGGTCAGCGCCGGTGCCGTAGCGATCGCGAGCCTCGCGAAAAATCTCCACTGATCGCACACTCTCGCTTGTAAATCGAGTCAGAACCCGGCAGAATCGCACTGTTGTAATTACATCTCAGCAATTGTCAGCAGTTCTGCGAAGTGTGTGAACAAGCTCCGTCGACTAACTGCCTGGCAAGCCCGAGCCCGTACCCCCTTTTCAGAAAGTTCCGCATGGTGCTCGGTTGGCGGAGGAGGCTTGTATGAGCGTAGGGCGGAAGCAGTTAATGCTGGACACCACATGGCAGGAGATGGCTAACTGCCTCGGCGTCGATCCTGATCTCTTCTTTCCGGAGCGGGGGGCTTCGACGAGAGAAGCCAAGGAAGTCTGCCGCGGCTGCATCGTGCGCGAAGACTGCCTTGAGTACGCGTTGGCCAACGGTGAGAAGTTCGGTATCTGGGGCGGGATGAGCGAGCGTGAGAGGCGTCGTATTCGCCGCCAGCGGGCCCTGGCTCGCCAAGCTGCTGCCACCGCCGGAGTTGAAACTGCCTGAAGCTCACGCGCCTTTAACCACGCGGTAGGCTGGTCGTATGCCCAACCTGAGGCCCCAAGAGCTACTCATCATCCTTGTGATTGCACTCGTGCTCTTCGGCGGCGCCAAGCTTCCACAGCTGGCCAAGAACCTTGGTCGCGCCCAAAAAGAGTTTCGAGATGGGATCACGGAAGGCGCAACCGATGACGACGAGGAAGAAACTTCCGCCTGATCGGGAACCCCGCGGACGATCCTGGCGTTCGCAACTCCGATCGGGTTAGCTCGTCCGGTGCCTGAGCCTCGGCAGTCGCCCGATCGGGCCTCTATTCCCACATGGGAAGAGGTCGCTGATGATTATGGGCGATTTCTCTATGGCCTTGCCTATCGCTTGGCCGGGAATCACCACGATGCACAGGACCTAGTGCAGGAGGTGCTCTTGCGAGTCAGGCGGGGATTGGTGAACTACACACCGGGCAACTTCGAAGGGTGGTTGAGTCGAATCACCACCAATGCCTTTCTGGACCGAGTCCGAAAACAAAAGCGGCGCCCCACCGTGTCGATGCCTGAACAGGCCGAGAACTTCATCGCCGGTTCGCCGGGTATCGAGGCAGAGATGGCAGCGTCAGACCTGCCACAGCACCTTCAGGACCTCTTGGCTGACCTGCAGCCCGACTATCGGGCGCCCGTCGTACTCAAAGATGTCCTCGGCTTCTCCTACGAAGAGATCGCCGAGCACCTCGACATCCCAATCGGCACCGTTCGCAGTCGTATCCACCGTGGCCGAGGCCGACTTCGGGAGGCGCTCAGTGTCTGAGAGCCTTTTTGAGGAAGAGGCATGGGAGGCCGAGGTCGCCGCTTTGCTCGGTGACTTGCCTCCCGTTGAGCCACCGCCAGGTTTTTTGGTTCGGGCCATAGACCAGCGGCCTCTGTTTGCTGGTCGTACGGTGTTGGGTTTGGCTGCCCTGGCCAGCGTTGCCTTTGTTGTCACCGCAGGCAGTGGCGTGTTCGATCCCGCATCCGTCGTGCCCGCAGTCGACTCTCTCGCCGCCCGTCACTCTGATGCTGCGGCCGGCCTTTCGGCAGGGTCCAACGTCGTGGACATCGAGTACGAATCGGTCGAGGATGCTGCGGGCCCGCCGGTTTCGCTGCCCGACGACTTCAAACCCAACGGCGAGTTTGCTACCGATGAACTTCGCCAGTCGGTGTTCGCCACGGGCGATGACGAGGCCATTTCGGTCTTTTCGCAACGGGGCAGGATCGACTGGTCGAAGCTGCCGGCAGGCGAGATCGAAACCGTCGAGGGCACGAGGGCATGGACCGATCCAGTTGGTGAGGTTGCAGTGTTTGAGGCCGAGGACTCAGCGGTCACGATTGTCGGAATGTCGGCGCCCGATCTTGCCACCGTCCTAGATGGCGTGTCCGGGTCCTCGAGCGGGTTGGTCGACAAGGCTCGGAACGTGGCCGTCTCGTTGAGCGCAGAACTCGGGTTCCCCGACCTCGGTTGACCGTGAGACGGCCAGCAGCTGGCTAGCAGCGGTTTGGTTGCAGCCGGGCTGCCGAACAGTCAGTCGAGCAGCCATGCGGCTGGTCTAGCTGTGTTGTTCTGCGCCTGCAGTCGCAGCTGCACGGCGCCGCTGCTTGAGGAGACGGCGACGTTGACGCTCCGAGGCGCCACCCCACACTCCGTGGTCGACCCGGTGGGCAAGTGCGTAGTCGAGGCACTCACTGCGCACGGGGCATGTCGAACAGATCTTCTTTGCGATCTCGACGCCGACACCGTCGCTAGGGAAGAAAACGGCGGGCGGGTGGTTGTTGCAGTTTCCTACGGCCATCCAGGCATTGTCCATGCACATAGAGACGCCTGAGAGCCCTGAATGGTTCCCGTATAGGCCAAAAGTCCTAAAATAGTTGTCTGAACAGGGGAAACGGGAACTGAATCGGAGGCCGGCGTGGTCAGAACGGTCTCGTCGGCTACGCCGCTAGCCTGAGCCTCATGACTGCTGTCGAGACGCTTGCCGAGCCGCTGCCACCCGTGGCCCACGCCACCATCGTCTATCTCGGCCCTGTTGCCCCCCATTGGGAGATTCGTGGGCACTTCGGCGACGAGCAGATGCTCGACGATTTCCGTACTCGCGTGAACGCTCGGCTCTTGCTCCTGCCTCGCCATGACCCGCAGTTCCGACGCAATCGCGAGCGAGTCAATCGTGATGCGGAGCGAGAGCTGATTCGTCTCGATTGGGATCTTGGCGATGAGCCAGGGCCAACCGAGGCTGCGCGCGCTGCCGCCGCACAGCCCGTTGTCGATGCACCCGTTGTCGATGCACCTGCTGCCGAGGAAGTGCCTGCCGCCAAGGCGCTAAGCGCCGATGACGCCGCTGCCGATGAGACGCCAGGCAACGATGATGTGGCGAGCGACGAAGCTTCTACCGACGACTAGGGCGAGACCCCTGGAGCGCACCGCTCAATTGAGCTCAGACCGAAGAGCGAGCCCATACGATTCCTGCTTTGATTCTGGCGCCGAGCACTGATCTGCTGGTGTTGTTTGACTTGATGGATCGATTGCCGATGGAGCGAGGATGGTCCGTTGTTCGAGGAGGAGTGCATGACTGATCCTGCCGACCCCCCGAGTGCATCGACCGGTCGATACACGAACCGAGAGCTGTCGTGGCTCGACTTCAACAGTCGAGTATTGGCGATGGCTGAGGACACGGCCGTCCCGGTGCTCGAACGATTGCGGTTCTGTTCAATTTACGCGTCGAATCTCGATGAGTTCTTCATGGTTAGGGTGGCCGGGCTCAAGGATCAGATAGCGGCGCGGCTTACGCAGAACTCGCCCGATGGTCTGACCCCGGCCGGACAACTGCACGCCATCCGCAGGGAGGTGGCCGAGCAGGTCCACCGCCTTGAGCGTGTGCACGTTGATCGTCTGCTGCCGGCACTCGCCGATGCCGGCATCGAGATTCGCGAGTGGCAACACCTGGGACCCGACGATCGCGCCGCTGCAACGAACGAGTTCGAGCAACGGATCTTTCCCATACTGACGCCTTTGGCTGTCGACCCTGGTCACCCGTTTCCGTATATCTCGAACCTGTCGTTGAATCTCGCAGTGCAGGTGACCGACCTGGCCAACGAACGGCGCCGTTTCGCTCGGTTGAAGGTGCCAGACACGCTGCCACGTTTCCTGACGCTTCCGTCGGGCACTCACGTCTTGCTGGAACAGGTTATTGCGGCCCATCTCGATGCCCTGTTTCCTGGTATGGCAGTCGCCGGTTCATGGCCGTTTCGGGTAACCCGCAACGCCGATCTGACCCTCAACGACGAAGATGCCGACGATTTGCTGGAAGCTGTCGAGCTCGAATTGCGTCGACGACGATTCGGCCGAGCCATTCGACTCGAGATCGATCACACCATGCCAGCCGACACCCGCGAGCTGCTGCTGCGCGAGCTTGATCTCGATGAGGAAGACGTCTTCCGGTATCGCGGTCTTCTCGACTGCACGGGGTTCGCTCCGATCATCGATCTCGACGAGCCAGACCTCCGGTACCCGCCCTACGGGGCATCTACGGCGAACCGGCTCCGAGATGTTGAAAACTCGGCCGACTTCTTCGGGCGAATTCGCGAGGGTGACATCCTGCTCCACCACCCGTACGACTCGTTCAATTCATCAGTCAGTGATTTCGTCGGCCACGCTTCCCGCGATCCGCATGTGCGGGCGATCAAGCTGACCCTGTATCGCACCTCAGGTGACTCGCCGATTCTCGAGTCGCTGATTCGGGCTGCAGAATCGGGGAAGCAGGTCGCTGTGCTGGTCGAAGTGAAGGCACGGTTCGACGAACGAGTGAACATCCAATGGGCCCGTCGTCTGGAAGAAGCCGGCGTCCACGTGGCGTACGGGTTGGTCGGTCTGAAGATTCACACCAAGACCTCCCTGGTCGTTCGCTCAGAGTCGGACGGACTGCGTCGCTACTGCCACATCGGCACGGGCAACTACAACCCTGGAACGGCTCGGTTTTACGAAGATATCGGACTGCTCACCTCCGACCCTGAGATCGGTGATGACCTGACCCAGCTGTTCAATTTCCTGACCGGATACGGACGCAACGTGGTCTACAAGAACCTTTTGGTCGCCCCGAGGTCGTTACGGCCAGCTCTCCGGGTCCTGATCGATAGCGAGGTCGCTGCGGGCCCGGGTAGAGGTCGGATCTTTCTCAAGATGAACGGTCTGGTCGACATCGAACTGATCGACCGCCTTTATGCGGCCAGTCAGGCCGGTGTTTCGATCGATCTGGTTGTGCGCGGGATCTGCTCGCTACGTCCAGGTATCCCCGAGCTGTCGGAGAACATTCGGGTGCGGTCCATCGTTGGCAAGTATCTCGAACACTCTCGGATCTACTACTTCGGCAACGCTGACGGTCTTGGGCAGCCTGGTTATTTCATGGGGTCGGCTGACCTCATGCCCCGCAACCTCGACCGGCGGGTCGAAGCGGTGGTGCGACTGAAGGACCCCGCTGCGCAACAGCGGATCCAAGAGATCATCGACGCAAACCTGACTGATGATCAGCTCTCGTGGGTTCTCGGTCCCGACGGGGCCTATACCCGCCTCGGTGGTGACACGTTCCAGCTGCACGACTATCTGCAGGGGCTAGCCGTTGCCCGGAACAGTGAAGATTTGCTCGATCCGGATCGGTGGTCCGATGGTGCGGGAAGCGATATTGCGCCTGCTTGATCGCTGGAACGATGTGAGGGTTCGGTCTCGACGGGCGGTGAGTAATCGGCGAACCTAGCGAAATGTCGAAAACGGTTCGAGCTGCAGGCTGTGTTGTGTGGCGCCCTAGCCCCACGAGCGAACCAGAGGTTCTCGTCGTCCACCGGGATCGGTACGACGACTGGTCATTTCCGAAGGGCAAGCTTGAGTCGGGCGAAACCGAGCTGGAGTGTGCGCTGCGTGAAGTAAAGGAAGAGGTCAATGTCGAGGGTGTCGTTGGCGATGAACTTCCCACCGTTGCGTACGTCGACCATCGAGGGCGGGATAAAACCGTGCGGTATTGGTCGCTGCGTTTTACCGATGGCGAATTTGTACCCAACGATGAGGTCGATCGAGTCGAGTGGATGTCACCGACTCAGGCAGGCGAGAGGTTGAGCTACGTCCACGACCACGCGCTTCTGCAGTCGTTCGTCGGCCAGGACGTGACTCGATCTTGAGCGCTGCTGGGCGTCATTCGCGTACCGGTCTCTCGCTTTGGTGGCCAGTGGCCGCAGCGCCCTCGACCTGGTTCTCCGATGGCGAACTGGCCCGATCGCGGGCCTACCACCGGCCGCTTTCGCGAGCGGCCAGAATCCGCACAGCCTTCCGGCTTGGGTTGCTCGTTTGCGTTCATCTCGCCGCGCTCACTCTCTTTCCAGCAGTCACGAGTGAGCGCTCCGATGGTCTGTCGCAGGTGCTCGTCGGACCGCTGCTGGCTTTGGCGCCGCTTGCGGGGATTGCATGGTGGCTGCCGGCGCTGGTCACCGATGCCTGGTCCGAATTCCGCCATGAACCAAAATTCGATCACATTCCGCTAGCCGTCGGTCGATTCGCTGTTGGTTCGCTCGTCGCGTTGCTGATGACGGTTGGCACCGTGCTGATTGGCGCTGTTGGCCTTTACTCCCTTGTCGACCAAACGTCGTGGTGGCCTACATTGGCTGCGTTCGCGCTTGTTTCGCTAATGGTCGTTGCTCGTCGATTTGAACGAACCTTGACCGCGGCGACTCATCGGGTGACGCCACTTGATCAAGCTCAGGCAGCGCCACTAGTGGACCTAGCGAACCGCGCCCTGACGGTCACCGTCGATTTCGGTCTGATGGATGCCGATCATGCGCAAGGGCTGAACGCGCATTCCGCCGGTGGCCGGGCGCGTCCCCGCATCGCACTCTCGCCCGACCTGTTCTCGGCCGACGAGGAGCTTCGCTCCCACATCGTTGCTCACGAACTGCGTCACCTTGCGGCTCGACACATCGAGGTGATGGCCGTTGCCACGATGATCGCGGCCGTGGCGGGGGTCATGGGTTTGGCTGTCGTAATGAGATCGGCACGATTGTTGGCAGTGGTCGGGATCGAGCGAGCGAGCGACTCTCGAAGTCTTGCCGTCGTGATGCTCGTCGTTGTGGCCATGGCCATTGTTGCGGCGGTGCCCCTGGCGTGGTTGTCGCGGGGCCAAGAGCGAGACGCCGACGCGGGGGCCGAGCTTTTGGTCGGAGCGCTCCCATTGCCGCACTTGCGCCGTTTGCACGTGACCGAACGGGCTGATCTCGATCCCAGTCTGTTGGCTCGGTTGTTCGGGGCTCATCCGCCTCCTGCTGAACGACTGCAGCGTGCCAGTCGAAGTAGCACGGTACGCATACCATTATGAACGTGAATGATCGCAGCCCTGCGGGCGAGGGTGCCGCGGCCCGAGCGCGACCGCTTCCGGGTGAGAAACAGAAGCCCAGCGGCGCGGCTGCTTTCGCCGTTACTCCCTTCGCTCGACTTGCTCGCTGCCATGGCGCCGGCATGGCAGCTGACGCTCTTGTGGCCATTGCCTTGGCCGATTCGCTGTTTTTCTCCATCGATCCCAACGACGCTCGCTGGCGAGTGGCTCTCTATCTCCTGCTGACCGTCGCTCCGTTCGGGGTCGTTGCTCCGTGGCTAGGGCCGGCGATGGATCGGCTCGAAGGCGGCCATCGGTACATGCTCATCGTCAGCGCAGCCGTCCGGATGCTGCTGGCGATCGGTATGGCGGTCTACATCGACAGCCTTTGGTTGTTCCCTTTCGCCTTTTCGATGTTGGTGATGAGCAAGACACACCACATTGCCAAGAGCGCCGTGGTGCCGGGCACGGTTCGCAACGATGCCGCTCTGGTGCAGGCGAACTCGCGCTTGTCGATTATTTCGTCGGTGTCCGCTGGGTTGGCCGGGATCCCGGGCGTGTTGTTATTGATCCTCGGGGGAGCCGCCTGGGCTTTGGGCTTGGCTGCAGTGTGCTTTGGCGTTGCCGCCATCCTCGGACTCAAGGTGCAGCCTGTCACAGTCGCCGAAAGCCCAGCAGGAGCTGGCGAGAAGGCCGAAATGCGGGGCCCCGGCATCGTGCTGGCTGCCAGCGCCATGGGATATGTGCGGGGTGTTGTCGGTTTTCTGACGATGTTGTTGGCCTTTGAATTGCGCGGTGGCGTCGATCCGGGGCCAACGGGTGACGGTGTCGAGATCGGGCACCGTGTTCGCGAGGCTTTGGGCCAGATACGCCTCGATCTGGCCACCGGTGGGGCCCCGGCTTGGCATTTCGGACTTGTGCTGGTGGCTACTGGGGTCGGTGGGCTCGGCGGCGCTATCAGTTCGCCCCGTTTGCGACGTACCTTCACCGAGGAACGACTGCTCGCCGGGGTCCTGGCACTCGTAGGAGTCTTCGGAATGTTGGCCGCCCTGGCCGGGGGACTGGTGGGTGCCATGATCATCGCGTGCGCCGTTGCCATTGCCGGTCAAACCGGTAAGCAGTCGTTCGATGCAATTGTCCAACGCGACTCCAAGGAAGCGAATCTGGGGCGTTCCTTCGCCCGGTTCGAATCTCGCTTCCAGCTTCTTTGGGTGTTTGGAGCCCTCATTCCGGTTGTGTTGCCGATCCCGTCCCGCCTCGGCTTCCTGGTGCTCGGAGCCACTGCAGGGTTCGCCGCGGTTAGCTATTGGCTAGGCCGAGACCCCTCGCCGAAGTCGGTAAACGCGAGACGGCTCACGAAGAACCTGCGCGATCACCTGCCTCACCGGGCAGCCAGCGGGGCAGATGCAGCGGGCAGGCGCCCAACCGAGGACGGTGAGCCGGGCTCGACGCTGGAAGCGAACTCTTCGATCAAGTTGGATTCGACACTCGAGTCGGATTCCGCCACCGAGCAACCTCCTTCTTCCGAACGGACAGCTTCTTTCGAACCGACAGCTTCTTTCGAACCGACCGTGGTGATGCCAACGATTCCCGATGTAGCGCCCGCGCCGCCGACGAGACCGGTCAAGCCGCAGACGCGGCCAGGTGGGGGAGACTAGAGCTCGTCCAGACCAGATAGATCGTCGGGGATCTCAAGAGCTCCGTCGGGCAGATCCGGGTCGAGGCCGATACGAGCCAACCACAACCCGGGGGCATCGACCTCAGCTGCGGTCGGCAGGTCGAGTTCGTCCTTCCAGAGCCGATTGAGTCCGTCGTCGCCGACTCGCTCGATGACGCCGGCGATGAAGGCCGACCCTCGTTCGAGGGTGCGTTCGGTGATGTTGAGTCCAAGAAGCCGTTCCATGAACTGGTCGGCCTCGACGTCGTCGGCGGTGCGACTGCGCAGCCGGTACCGGATCTGTTCATGGCTGGGCACAAGCGTGCCGCACACCGTGGTGACGACATGATCGATGAACCCAGTGACGATGGCCACGAGGGCATCGAGCTGCGGCACCAGGAGATCGTGAGTGGCCGTGCGCATCATGTCGAAGAGAGCGTTGGGGTCGTTGAGCGTCTCGGCCAATTCGCCGATCCGGGAGAGGTCCGTGATATCGCTGAACTGTTCCAAGAGGGCGGGCGAGTCGAGCCGAAACGCGGTGGCGAAGTCGATGAAGAGGGCATCGAGCCGCCGTCGTACGTGGGGCAACGACACCGTGGCGTGGGCGGCAAGCTCGTGCACCAGAACCCACAGACGTACTTCTTCGAGGGGCAGCTCCCACTCGGCCGCAGCGGCATCGATGGCGAATGGAACGACTAAGACGTCGTTGGTGGGGCGGGGGACCGGAAGGTCGTACTGGCCCAATGTTTGTTGCCCGAGGTGGCCGATCATGGCGCCAGCGCTCATGGCCACCATCATCGGGCCCATCGACTGGATCATCTGACCGAACATGGCGCCGAGCGGGTCACCAGCAGTGAAGTCGCTGGCGATCTCCTCGGTTGCCGGCCGCCCGAGCGCTTCGCCAAATCGCTCGAAGAACGGTCGGTAGACGACGAGGCTCTCGGAGGTCCATTCCGAACGGTTCACCGCTCGAATAGCGGTGGCCGATGGGAGGGTGACGCCGGGGATCTGTCGAAGGTGAAGATCAGCGACGCGAGCCAAATCGTCGTATGCAATCCTGGCTAAGGGGTCAACATTGTCTTCTGGCATCCCCTCGTTGGCGACGCCCTGCGCTATCTGTTCGGCCTGAACCCAGGGGTCGGCGCCACCCATCGAGCTGAACAGCTTGCTGAGGTCGCCGAAAGGAAACTCTGAACCGCCGAGTGGATCGCTGCTACTCACAAGGGCATCGTAGGACGATGTCAGCGATTGCCGTCACCGGGGCTGCCGGTGCTGTTGGGCTTCGGGTCGTTCGCCAGCTGGCGGCCGACCCCGCGGTGACGCGCGTGGTGGCGATCGATCGTCATTCGGTGGATGCTCCCTGGCCCGGTGTAGAGCTGGCCAAGGCCGATTTGGCGAAACGCTACGAGTGGTCGAGAGCGGGCTCGAATAGCCCGGATCCCGATCCAGGCTTGTTGGAGGCCCTCGCCGGTATCGATTCGATAGTGCATCTCGCCGAGCGAAGGCTTCGCCCCGGCGACTTGACCAATGGTCAACACGCTGACGAAGCGATGTTGCACGCGGCGCTTGGTTTGGCTGGCCAGGTCGACTGTCGCCATGTCGTGCTTCTTTCGTCGGCCACGGTGTTTGGCGCTCACCATGACAATCCGATCCCGCTCACTGAAGCCGAACCGGCTCGGCCCAATGCTGATCTCGAGTTCGCGGTGGCGAAACAAGCTGGCGAGGAAATCGGTCGGGCGTGGACCGCGGTCGGGTCAGGTCGATCAAGTGCCATTCTTCGCCCAACCACAACGCTGTCCGAGCGTGACACCGGCTGGCTGGCCAAGGCCATCCGGGCCGCCACAACAGTTCGACTGGATCAGGACGACCCACCGGTTCAGTTCCTACATCACGATGATCTCGCTTCGGCTATCACCTTCGTTGCCAAGCGTCGGCTCGATGGGCTGTACAACGTTGCGCCCGACGGTTGGATCGGACCCGAGGCTTTCCGCGAGCTGGTTGGCGGGGTGCAGTTCCGGCTACCGAGTGCGGTGAACGATCGGCTCAGCGACGCCCGCCGTCGGCTCGGCGTGCGTCCAACGCCGGCCGGCATCGAGCCTTACGTGCAGCACCCCTGGGTGGTAGCAAACGATCGGTTACGGGCCGAAGGTTGGACTCCCGCTTTCTCGAACGAAGAGGCTTACGTGCTGGGGACACCACCGCCGCCATGGTCGGTCAGCGCCCAACGTCGACAGGAGCTGGCGCTGGGGGCCAGCGGATTGGCGGTTGCGGGCGCCGCCGCTTTGACGGCCCGAGTGCTGCGCCGACTCTCTAGCTAATCGTCCTAGCTAATCGTCCTAGCTAATCGTCGACGCTGATCGGATCTGTCTCGCTCAGCCTCTAGGTACGCCGTTCAAGAATCGGTGGGGCGGTTGCTTTTGTGTCCGACTACGACCGTTGTGGTCCATTCTCGATCGCCCGAGATCACCACAACTTGGAGCTCGCCACCGACGCCGACCGTCCGGCTCCAGGCGACGAGATCGGCCATGCCTCCCACTGCGTATTTATTGATCGAGACGATGCGGTCGTCTACGGCGAGACCGGCTTGGGCCGCCGGGCCGGAGGTTTCGACGTTGGTGACGATGACGCCGTCCGGCTGGCCCTGGCCTTCTATGCCGATCCACGACGTACTGGGCCAGCCCGATTCCATGATTGATCGACCAACTGCCCGAGCGTCGGCTAACGGAATAGCAACCGCCAGGTAGTCGTCGCTGTTGATTATCAGGCCGATGACTTCATCTTGTTCGTTCACCAATGCCGCTCCAGCGGCAATCTGGGGCAGGCGGGCCGTGGTGTACATCGTGTCAATGACAGGGTGCCCATCCACCGTGGCGGCCACCTCATTCACACTGATAATGCTTCCGACCACTTGAATCTGCGGCGGCCTGCCGTCGGTGGCGACCACCCGAATCAGATCATGGAGGCTGGCCGAGTCGTCGGCTGCGGGGGCCTCGGGTATGCGGAGGGTCTCGAGTGGTGACAGAACGGCAACGTCGGTGAAGGCATCGGAACCCTCGACCAGCGCTTCTCGCATGTGGCCATCGATCGAGAACAGAACCCGCTCAGCCCCATCCAGCGAGGAAGCGCTCGTGAGGAGGAGGCCATCAATGAACACGCCGGTAGCGATCGGCCTTACGCCGTCGAGATGGAACAGGCCAACGACGCCGGGGATGTCATTGTCACCGGCTTCTGCCGGTGGCTCGGTCTCGTCAAGGACCAGATTGGCGCCGGTCGAGGAGACGAGGGCCAGGGTCGTCGTGGTGAGCATCCCCGTTTCGACGGCGTCCACCAAATCGGAAACGACCGGTGGAGTCTCGCTCTCGGCGGCGGTGGCAGGGACTGGTCGGAATTCGATCCGGCTGCTTGGCTGGCTGTCGAACGCCGACGTCGACGCGGCGACCGCGGCTACCGCCATCACGGCGCCGAGCACTCCGCCTGCGCCGAACGACAGGGGCGACCAGCGACGCCGGGCTGGTGGGAGGGGTGTGTGGGCTCGGGCTGCGGCAGCGTTTGCGGCTGCTACCTCTGACGGATGCCGCCACTGCCGGACCGACGGGTCAGGCGGCGGTCCGTTCAGTTCAGGGTCGTTCTCCTCGGCGGCCACGTCAGATGACAGTACAACTTGTGCTGGGTCGAACTTCCGCGCCCCTGTTACTTCCGGGCGCCGCCGCCTACCATTGCGGCCGTGCAACCACCGGCTGACGGCGACACTTGGACAGGACTCTCAGAGTCGCCTCTGCCCTTTCAACACGCGTCTGAATGGGTCGTGCTTCCGTCATGCGGCGCAGTGGTGGTATTCAGCGGTACCTCGCGTGATCACTCGGCTGGTCGCGAGGATGTCAGCCGGCTCGAGTACGAGGCGTATGAAGAACAAGTTGTTCCTCGACTCGATGAGATTGCTGCAGCGGCTCGGCAGCGTTGGGCCGACCTCGGTCGCATCGCTCTGCTTCACCGGATCGGGTTCGTTCCGATCGGCGAGTCAGCTGTGGTCGTAGCCGTCTCGTCTCCGCACCGTGTTCACGCCTTCGAGGCCGCCCGGTTTGGAATCGACACGTTGAAGTCAACGGTGCCGATTTGGAAGAAGGAGACCTGGGCAGCGGGCGAGAGCTGGGGTCTCGAGCCTCAGCACATAGAAGATGTGCCGGAATGAGTCGCGATCTGGCAATCGATCTCGGCACCGCCAACACGCTGGTTTGGGCTCGTGGCGAAGGCATCGTCCTGAACGAACCTTCGGTGATTGCGCTGAACACCAGATCCGGGGATGTCTTGGCCATCGGCCGCGACGCTCGGCAGATGATTGGCCGCACGCCCAGCCACATCGTGGCGGTCCGACCCCTGCGGCAGGGAGCGATCACCGACTTCGAGATCACGGAGCGGATGATTCGATTGGTGCTGCAACGGGCTGGTGTCTCTCGCCTCAATAGGCCTCGGGTCATCATTTGCGTCCCGTCGGCTATCACCGCTGTCGAACAGCGAGCGGTACGCGAGGCGGCACGTCGTGCTGGCGCCGCCGAAGCCCACTTGCTTGAGCAGCCAATGGCGGCTGCTATTGGTGCTGGTCTCCCGATCGACCAACCGATCGGCAACATGGTGGTCGATATAGGTGGTGGCACCACCGAGACGGCGCTGATCTCGCTTGGCGGCGTTGTGGCCCTTGAGGCTGTTCGCATTGGCAGCTTTGACATCGACGGGGCGATCCAAGGATTTGTCCGGCGGGCGCACGGCATAGCGGTCGGTGAAACGACGGCCGAACAGATCAAGCTGGCGATCGGCTCTGCCGCTCCGTCGGAAGACGAATGGGGAGCGGAGGTTCGGGGCCGCGAGCTGATGAGTGGCCTGCCGAGAACGGTGATGCTCACTGCCCCCGAAGTTCGCGATGCGATCGAGGAGCCGGTTTCGGCCATGGTTGATTCGGTGGTTTCCTGTCTTGGCTCGGCGCCCCCGGAACTGGCCCAAGACCTGATCATTCGTGGCATTCATCTGGTCGGAGGGGGCGGCATGTTACGAGGCATGGACGTCCGCATAGCGAACGCGGCGCAGGTGCCAGTGACGCTGGTTAACCAGCCCCTTGAGTCGGTTGTGCTCGGAGCCGGACAGTGCATCGAGTCGTTCGATGATGTTCGAGACATGTTCATGACCAGCCGCTCACGGCGCTAGCGGCGGCCGTCGCCCAGTCGGCGGCTACCCGAGTAGATCCTCCGCGGCTTGTCTGACCTGCCAATCGCGGTCGGTTAGGGCATGGGTTAGCGCAGCCTCGATATCGGGTCCGTCAAAGGGGGCGAGGGCGAGGACGGCCCGTCGACGCACGGTGGCGATGTCGGCCAAGGCGCCGAGGATGGTCTCGCGTCCGGAATGAAGAGCACCGAGGGCGGCGACCGCTGCCTCGCGACAGAGCGGGTCATCATGATTCTTGGTCATTTGGGCCAGCGCATCAACGACTTCGGGGGTCGCTCGGCCGATCTCACCGAGAGCAAAGGCACCCATCTCGGCCACCGCAGCCGTGTCGACGAGTCGTGCGAGTAGTCGCGAAAGGGGGGCGCCGATTGGCTCGAGTCGCACCGCCAGTTCAAGAGCGCGTCGGCGAACGAACGGGCTTGGATCGTCAAAAAATGGCTCTAGTAGCAACCAGTCGAGGGTTTTCAGTCGCAGACAAGCCGAAAGCGCGACGGCTCGGATTTCCGGTGCCTCACTAGTCAAAGCACGGTGAGCAGTCGGGCGGTCACCCAGATGACCTGCTTCAATAACAAGTTGCACTGACATATCTGACGGCAGAGAAGACGACGAGAGGTGGTTATCGGCCACGAGACGTGGAATGCTAGTCACTGCGGCTTCGTCTGATGCCGTGACGCCCTGCACAAGCCCGCACAGTTTCACCTGGGCAGGACAAGGAGACCGAGTTCAGTGTCACACATGGTGATTTATCGAGGTACTGACGGCAAGCCCGGGTACCACCAAACGGACGACATTCATGATGCAGTCACGTTTGTCGAGCAACTTCGCAATGACAACGGAGTCGAGCACGCTCGAATTTTTCGACTTGAAGAAGTGAACTTCGAGTATCGCCCGTACTTCCGGGTCGAGCTTAAAGCTGGCGACGGCGCCCTCGGTGCGGGCCCATCGACGCCCGCGGTCGCTTCGACGCCAGTGGTCGCATCTGCTGTTCCGGCAGCAGTCGAGCCATCTTCGAGCGCTTCATCGACCCCGTCGGCTCCTCCGCCAACGACTGCCCCGGTTGTCGGGACCGCGGCAGCAGTCAAAGAAAATACTGCTGCAGCTGTCGCCGAGACGGCCGCAGTTGAAGTGCCATCGACCGAGATTAAGGTTGAGACCGTTGAGGCCGACACATCTTCGGCCGCGGAGAAGGCGACTGATACTGACAATGGCGTAGGAGCCCGCCGAGGCCTCTTCGGACGCTGATTCTTCGACTGCTTGCTGAACGACGCCGGTGCGGGCCGGCGTTCAGCTTGCGGCTCGCTCCAGGAACATCAAGAGGAGCAACGCACTGACGCCGAGCATGGCAGCGATGGCGATCCCAGAGATCACCACTAACGAACCCAAGCTGATCAGGGCAGTAAGACGTCTCCACCAAGGCGTGTATACGCGAGTGCCGCTCGGCGCCTTGTTTGACCGTCGCTCTTGTAACGACGCCCATGCGGACTTTGCTCGTGGTGCTTCAGCTGGAGCAGTCATTTTTGATCTCCCGGGAACGTTGTTCGGTTGGGGCCGGTTGGTACCGATGGACACCCAACGATGACTGAATCTGACGCCAACGACGAACCTATGCAGGCAAGCGTAGCTGCGCCCTCCGGAGGCGATGGTGCGAACGCGCTCTCTGAACCAGGGGGGGAACCTCAGGTCGAGCACGGCGATGCTGTCGCTGAGCTTCGCGCGACCACTCGGAAGGTCGTTGGGTGGAGTGCGCTGGGTCTGTTGGTGGTGCTGATCGCGGCCGGACTTCTGATCAAGGTTGATTACGTCGCCCTCGTGCCGGGTTCGGCCCGAGACACCGAGCCGTTGATCGAAGTAAACGACACCGATGAGTTCCCGAGCGACGGCCAGATTCTGTTCACGACCGTGCGGGTACGGCAAGAGCCCAATCTGTTCGAGTACTTCCTGGCCAAGCTCGACGACGATGCCGAGTTGGTGCCGGCGGAACAGATCCTCGGAGATCTGACGCCGGAGGAAAATCGTGAGGTCAATCTTGAACTGATGGCCGATTCGAAGGCTGTCGCCGTTGCCGTTGCTCTTGAACAGCTCGGCTTTGACACCATTTCGTCTGATGGCGTTGTCGTAGCCGACGTGCTCCCGGAAACAGCGGCGTCGGTTGTGTTGGAAGTGGGTGACGCCATCCTCAGTGTCGACGGCAACGCTGTTTCTACCGCACTCGATCTCATCGAGACGCTCAAGACCTACCGGCCGGCCGACACGATTCTTTTCGAGGTGCAACATGTCGACGGTGAAGTCGAGGTCTTTGAGGTTGAGGTCGGCGCCCGCGACGACGATCCCGAAGCCGCGTTCCTTGGGATTTCGCCCCAGGACCGAGTATCGCTGGTGGACGAGCTGCCGCTTGACGTCGATATTGAGTCGGGCTCGGTGGGCGGCCCCTCGGCCGGTCTTGCATTTACTCTTGCGATTCTGGACCAACTGACCCCGGGCGAGCTGACGGGCGACAACGTGGTGGCGGTAACCGGCACGATTGCGTTCGATGGCAGGGTTGGGGCGGTTGGGGGAGTTGTGCAAAAGACCGCGGCGGTCAGGGACATGGGCGTGCGCTATTTCATTGTCCCGTCGGCGCTGGGCGAGGAAACGATTGCGGCTATGCGCGAACGTGCGGGCGACAATCTCGAGATCATTCCCGTTGATGACCTCGAGGCTGCACTAGCGGCGCTTGGTGTCCTTGGTGGCGAGGTCGAGGCGGTCGAGGAGTTCGCCAGTTCAGGGTCTTGATCATCACCCCTCGTGGGCATCTGGTCGCTGAGAATGTTGGAGCGGTGCCCCGACGCGGTGGGATGTGGTCGTACGATTAACCTATGACTGCCGACGATGACCGGACGCTTGATCCGGAGCGGATCGCGAGCCGAGGGTTTTCCTCAACGTTTCGCGGCTACGACACTGAAGAGGTTCGGCGATTTCTGGGCGAGCTCGCATCGGCCTTACGAGCGCAGCAAACCGAGGTGTCTGGCGTTACCGCCTATGCGCCCGAGGTCGAGCGTCTCAGTAGTGAGCGCGATGAGCTAGCCGATCGCATCTCTGACCTTGAAGGCCGTCTACTTTCAGCCAAAACTGATCTTGAATCTGCCGCATCTGAGGCCAAGCTGGCAGCCGCTGAGCCCGCGGTTACGGCCGAACCGCTGACGCAGGCCGAGTCGCTTGAGTTCGACGAAGCTCGGGCCACCGAGCTTCTTGGCAAGGAAACCATCAAGGTGTTGGAGACAGCCAGGCAGGCTGCTCGCAACGTGGTCGCGACTGCGGAGACTGAGGCGGCCGAGCGGAGCCAGGAGCTCGACGCTCGCGAGGTTCGACTCACAACCGAACTCGAGCGCCTCACTACCGAGGCTGAGCAGCGGGCGGCCTCGCTCAAGACCGAAGCTGACGCCGAGGCCGAGCGGGTCCGCTCGGAGGCTGCCGCCGGTGCTCTGGCGTTAACGGAGCAGACCGATGTCGAGGTCGCGGCAGCGAAGAAGTTGGCTGACGACGAGGTGGCAGCTCTTCGCAGTAAGTCCAATGACGAGGTTGCTCGTCTGTCGAGCCAAGCCGAGACCGATGCAATGACGTTGCGGGCCGAGGCCGAGGAGGCGGCGGCGAGCTTACGGGCGACAGCGGAGGCCGATGCGTCGAGTTCACAGGACGCGGCTCGAGAGCAGGCTCGTCAGATGCTGAACGAAGCTCAGGCCGTTCGCGAGAAGGTGTTGGCCGATCTGGTTAAGCGACGCCGGGTCGGGCGCCAGCAGCTCGACCAGGTAAAGGCAGCTCGAGACCGTTTGGCCCGATCGCTAGCCGTTGTCAGGAAAGACCTCGACGAGGCGATGGGCGAGGTTGTTGCCGCAATCCCTGATGCCAGAGCTGCCATGGAAGCGGTTGGCCGGAGGGTGCCTGAGGCCAGCGACAACCGACAGGCAGCCGACTTGGCCACTGAGCTCGATAGTGCCCGCGGCGACATCTCAGTGCCCGGGCTGCCCGATGACGACGAGCCATTGCCCGACATCGACGACCTGTTCGATCGGATAAAGACCGGCGAGTCCAGCGATACCAGCTCGCGTAGCGATGGCGGCAATGGCGCTGGGAGCGGTGGCGCTGCGAGTCACTCAGTGAACCCCAAGCGACCTCCGGCTGTCGAGAAGGCGGCTCAGGAGCAAGCGGTCGAGCAAGAGCCGGCAGCCGCCAAGCCGACCGCGAAGAAACCGGCCGCCAAGAAAGCTGTTGTCGAGAAGGCAGTTGTCGAGAAGGCTGTTGTCGAGAAGGCTGTTGCCAAGAGGGCGGCAATCGCCAGTAAACCCATCGTTGCCAGCACCCACAGCGCCGAACCGTCGAAGGTCGACGCAGCGGCTGATGCGGCCGCTTCCACTGTCACCGAGCCGGTGCCTGCTCCCACCAGCCGTCAATCGGCAGGGAACAGCCAACCACCTTTGATTGTGGGTGACGAAGACGGGGACCCTCTCGAGCCGAGTGCGCCCGATCAGTTTCTGGCCCGCGACGTGGCCCTCACCCGTTTCGGCCCCGACCTTCGGCGAAAGCTCAAGCGTTCTCTGGCCGATGATCAGAGCCGAATTCTTGATGACATTCGTCAATCCAAGAGCGTCTCAAGTGTTGATCTGACCGCGCTCGACGAGCAACTAAAGGCATACACAGCGGCCTTGTCGGCGGCCATGTCGTCGACTGCTGACGCCGGTGCGGCTGCCGTTGGCGTCGTTCATGCTTCGGCTGGTGTTGTCGACGAGTTGGTCGATCGAGTGGCCCGGGAGATCGTCGAGCCGCTTCGGCGAAAGGTCGAGCGGGTTATGGACGAAACCGGCGACAAGTCGGAGATGAAGGAGCCGATCAGGGCCCAGTACCGTGAGGTGCGTTCGAATCTTCTGACCGAGCTGGTTGATGATTCGCTGGCCGAGGCCTACGCACTCGGGTTGTTCCACGCCCTCGATGATGGTGCTGGCGTCGAATGGGTCGGTGACCCCCGGGTTGAGGCCGGCCCAGACTGCCACGACAACACACTGGCTGGCGTTGTCGCCAAACCGGAGGTGTTCCCAACGGGCCATATTGCCCCGCCCGGGTCGCCCGGGTGCCGGTGTTTGGTGCTGCCAGCGGACTAACCAAGGCGACCCGCTCTCGGCCCGAGCCACAAGGGCGGTACGCTCTGTACCGATGCGTGCTATT
>JBLINY010000048.1:0-30471 GCA_047638695.1 Acidimicrobiales bacterium
GTACGACGAGCAACGTCTTCGACCGATACATAAGGGCGGCCGGCATCGAGAACCTTGGCCAAGTCGTCGCCGATATGACGGACCGAGCCGCTACCGAGCCGCACAGCCCAGCCGTGGTCATAACGTTCACGCTCGATGTTCTCGGCACCGGGTACTGCGATGGGATGGGTCAGGCCGTCGGGGGCCCGTTCGAGAGTGGCAGTAGCGGCCGACGCGTTGATGTCGGGCGACAGCGTCGGGACCCCGTGCCTGCGAGCATCCTGCACCAACGAATGCGGTGAGTAGAAGCCCATGGGCTGGGCATTCAGTAGCGCGGCACAGAACGCAGCCGGGTAGTGGAGCTTGATCCATGATGAGGAGTACACGAGGTAGGCGAAGCTGATCGAATGACTCTCGGGGAAGCCATAGTTGGCAAACGCGACGAGCTTGTCCCAGATTTGTTCACCAACATCCTCGGTAACGCCACGTTCGAACATCCCGGTGAACAGTCGTTCTTTCAGTTCTTCCATAAGCCGCCGGCTGCGTTTTGAACCCATGGCTCGCCGCAGCTGATCAGCTTCGGCCGGAGTGAAGCCGGAGATGTCAATGGCCATCTGCATCAGTTGCTCCTGAAACAACGGGATGCCCAACGTCTTCTCGAGAGCCCCTTTCAGCAAAGGATGCAAATAGGTGACGGGCTCTTGGCCGTTGCGGCGACGGATGTAGGGATGCACCGATCCGCCTTGGATCGGACCGGGTCGGATCAGGGCAATTTCAACGACTAAGTCGTAGAACGTTCGTGGCTTGAGCCGGGGCAGCGTTGCCATCTGGGCCCGTGACTCAATCTGAAAAACACCGATGGTGTCGGCATGACAGAGCATGTTGTAAACAGCGTCCTCTTGGCTGAGAGCACCAAGGTCGATGTTCTCGCCGTGGTGTTCGGCGATGAAGTCGAGCGAATAACGGAGCGCCGACAACATGCCGAGACCGAGCAGATCAAATTTCACTAGCCCGGCCGCTGCACAATCGTCCTTGTCCCACTGCAGAACGGTGCGGTTTTCCATCCGTCCCCACTCGACTGGACACACTTCGATAACCGGCCGGTCGCACATCACCATGCCCCCCGAGTGGATGCCAAGGTGGCGTGGAAGATCCTTGAACTGCTGCGACAGCTCGATGACATCGTCGGGAAGTTCAAGGACCTCAGCATTCGACCATCGGTCGACCGACTTCGAGAAAGCATCTTGCTGCCCAATGGCGTACCCCAGCGCCTTGGCCGCATCTCGTACGGCTGACTTGGCTCGGTAGGTGATGACGTTGGCCACCTGGGCCGCATGGCGACGGCCGTGCCGTTGGTAGACGTACTGGATCGCTTCTTCGCGGCGATCTGATTCGATGTCGAGATCGATGTCGGGCGGGCCATCGCGTTCGGGGGCGAGAAAGCGTTCAAACAACAATCCAAGCGACACCGCATCGGCTTTCGTGATGCCGAGTACGTAGCAGACTGCCGAGTTGGCAGCCGAACCTCGCCCCTGGCAGAGAATGTTGTTACGGCGACAGAATTCGACGATGTCCCAGACCACCAAGAAGTAGCCGGGAAAGCCAAGGTGTTCGATCAGCTCGAGCTCGTGGTCGAGTTGCACCCATGCCTCGGGTAGGTAGGGAGCATCGCGGGTGCCGTAGCGAAGGACACCCGCCTCCTCGACCAACTGCCGGAGGTAGGCCATCTCTGACAAGGCCCCAGGGCAGGGAAAGGGCGGCAGGTTCGGCGCCATCAACGACAGATCAAAGGCGCACGCAAGCCCGAGGTCGGCCGCTCGTTCGACCACCCCGGGATAACGAGCAAAACGACGGGTCATCTCATCGCCGGAACGCAAGTGAGCTCCGGCCGCAGCCGGCAGCCAACCCTCGACCTCGGCAAGACTGCGCCGAGACCGAACCGCCGCCATGGCCGTGGCCAACTTTCGGTTTGCCGGCGCCGCGTAGTGCACGTTGTTCGTGGCCAAGACGTCGACACCCACCCGGTTGGCCACCTGCACCATGGCGTCATTGCGAGCGCTGTCGAGTGGAGCACCATGGTCCCATAGCTCGGCCATGACGTTGTGGCGGCCGAAACGATCGACCAGGCCGTGGAGGACCCGTTCGGCGGCGGCCGGACCCTCTCGTTCCAACGAACGAGGCACCGACCCTTTGCGACACCCGGTGAGCGCAACAAGATGATCGAATTCTTGGCTCGTGACCCAACGGTCGAGATCACTCATCGTGAAGCGAGGCGCGCCCTTTTCACCGGCCAACTGCGCTTCGCTGATCACCCGGGCCAAAGCGGCATAGCCAATGGGGTCACGGGCCAAGAGAAGCAAGTGAGTGCCATCGGGATCAGCCTGGCCTGGCGTGAGATCGAGCTTGTCAACGGTTAGTTCGGCCCCGAACACGGTAGGCACACCAACCACTCGAGCCGCCTCGGCAAACCGGACGACACCATAGAAACCATCGTGGTCGGTAATGGCCAAGGCCTTGAGGCCCAGTCGAGCTGCTTCTTCGGCTAGATCTTCGGGGGCCGAGGCACCATCGAGAAAACTGAAGCTCGAGTGGCAGTGCAACTCGGCATACGGCGTAGCGGAACGAACCTGTTTGGTCGAACGAGCCGGCGCAGTCGTCGCTGGCGCCTCGTAGGGCTCGCGCTTGTGAGACCACGCCGGGCTATCGCCTCCATCAGCACCCTCTGGCCTGTCGCCACCTGACGTACTGGAGCGCGATTTGCCACTCCCTGCTTTGCTCGAGCCGGGTCTATCGGAGAGCGTTCGCTCGATGTCTCGCCACGGCAGTGGTGGATTACCCCAACCCATGCCAATCAAGACTAGCGAACATATGTTCGCTTTTCGCGAAAGAATCCCGCGATACGAATGGCAGACGCTGGAGTGAAGGCGCTTGAACGAAGGTGATTGCTATTGGTCGATCTGGAAGTGCTCGTGGGCGCAGAAGTTTCCGGCAACCTTGGACAATGCACTCGCCAGGCACTTGGTTTCTTCGGCGGTGAGATGATCGAAGAGCAGGGCTCGCACATCCTCGACGTGCAGCGGCGCGACCGATTCAAGTTGCCGTCGGCCGACTCCGACAGCGACACCATGATGGCGTAGTGAACCGTTAGGAGGTTGGTCCGGCCGACACCCGTTCACCAATCGGGTATGCCCGCCTCACCATCGAACCGGGCGCGAGCTTGCGGATTCCTGTCGAGAACAGGCACACCGCACGGGTCTATGCGTTTGCAGGCAGCTGCGTGGTCGGACCAGCAGAGCAGCTCCTCCGGGCCCAACACTTAGCTGTCTTCGACCGGGATGGTGGCGACATCGTACTCACCGTGCCCGACGATGCCGACACCGCCCTCGGTTGTGTCCTTCTGACAGGGGAACCCGTGAACGAACCAATGGTGCGTTACGGGCCGTTCGTGATGAACACCGCCGAGGAACTCCACCAAGCCGTCAACGACTTCAACGCAGGGCGAATGGGGTCCATCCCCGCCAGCGGAAACGCTTGACCAGACCTGATGCATTCAAATCCCAACAACTGACGAAAGCACCGAACAACATGAAACTCCTGGCCTTTGCCGCTTCCAACAGCAGCCAGTCCATCAACGGGCAACTAGTTTCCACCGCCACTCGACTCCTCGACGCCGGACTGATCGGTGACGTCACCGTTGACGTGATCGACCTCAACGACTTTGAGATGCCGATCTACAGCATCGAACGACAAAACAACGACGGCATCCCGGAAGCTGCTCAGGGCTTCTTCGACAAGATCGCTGACGCAGATGCGCTTCTCGTCTCGTTCGCCGAACACAACGGCGAGCCAGCCTTGCCATACCGAGTTTCCACGACAACTTCGACACGGGCAGCACAACTCTGACGAACGCAGACCTCGACGCTCAGCTGCGGACTGCGCTTTCCACTCTTGCTGGCGTTGACAAAGCTCAGACGTCCGAGATCGGCCAGAATCTCAACTTCACTGTCAACGCGAACGTAGAACGCACCTCATGACCGCAGACCCAAAGATCACTGTTGCCCAGGGCGGGCCTTACATGTTGAGCGGCGAGGTGCCTGTCACCGCCAAGTCGCCCGTGATGTCTGAACACGGCGAACCACTCACCTGGAAGACCACGCCCGCCACCGAAACGAAAAACAGGGTGGCACTGTGCCGATGCGGCGCATCGGCCAGCAAACCTTATTGCGATGGGGCCCACACCTCGCACGAATGGGACGGCAATGAGAATGCTCCTGAAGGCACGTACGTCGAACGAGCCAAGAGCTACGGCGGCGAAGGAATCGAGATCTTTGACGACCGGCCGATCTGCGTGCACGCCGGTTTCTGCGGCAACAAGGTAACCAACGTGTGGAAGATGGCCGAGAAGACCGGCGACAGCCGCATCCGGGCCGAGGCGATGGCCATGATCGAACGATGCCCTTCCGGCGCTCTCACCTACGGAATCGATGGCGAAACCATCGAGCCCGACCTTCCTGTTGAGGTCGCCGTGACTCCCGACGGCCCGCTTTGGGTAAGCGGTGGCATTGAAATCACGCAGTCCGATGGAATCACCCTCGAAACCCGAAACCGAGTCACGCTCTGCCGCTGCGGAGAGTCGGCGTCGAAGCCGCTCTGCGACGGGTCACACAAGGAGGCCGGATTCACCGGGTAGAGCCCGTTCAACCCGAGACCCGAGACCCGAGACCAACCAAGGCAAGAAGCCCGACGGCTGCGGTCAACGCTGCATCGTCCGCTGGATTTTCCCAGTAAATCGAGCAGCGACAGCCGACCGGCTTAGACCCGACGCGTGCGGCAGAGCGGTTCGTTGCAAGCCGGCACACCGCCGATCAGGTCGAGGCCACTCAGCGGAACCCCGGAGAGACCATTCGGGAGAGTGGTGGCAGGGCCTGTGATCTCGGCGCGAGCCTGACGATTTCGACTCTTATCGTCATCACCGCCTCGACCCGGCCGACCGTTAGTCCCCTGGGTGGCGGGCGGCGCCGCAACTACGACCTCATCTGGTTCCAGCTCGAAGCCGGGATCCTCGCCACGTACCGGATCTGTGTTCGAACCGGCCGATGTGATGGCGGTTGTGGCAGGCGGGCTGGTGTCTCCACTGGTCTGCACTACGGGACGATCATCTCCGGGGCGAAGAAAGGCAAAGCCATCGCTTATCTCCAGTACCACCCCGTCGGCCCGGGTCCTGAGTGAAACATCGACCGTTTCGGGCTCGAGGTGGCGCCGGGTGCGGACCACGATCAGCTGATCGTTGCCGGCAATGGTGTCGGCCGGTTGATTGCCAAACCAGACGGTCGGCTCGTCGGGGAAGGTTCCACTGATCTGAACGAGCACCTCTTCATCGATCAAGCCTGTTTGTGGCGCAATCGCTGTGACCGACCATTGCCCGTCAGCCGCAGCGTCAATACCGACCTCGATGGGGCCGTCAGAAGCGGTCGCAGTGTCATCGCCCGCGCCGGCACCATCAGCGCTGCCACCGGCAGAGCCAGCGTCGCCTGGCCGGCCTGGGGTCGAGCCTCCTCCGGCAACCGGATCGCTCGTGTCCGAAGCGTTCTCCTCACCATCTGCCCGGTCGTCAACCGGCCCATCGTCGCCGGCGGATGGGTCTGCCTGACCGTCTCCGTTGTCGGCCGGAACACTGCTATCGAGACTTGTCGTCGCTGTTGAGGCTCCGGAGTCAGATGGCTGGCCCGAGCCCGAATCGTCGTCGGGTGGCGAACCGTTCGAACCAGCATCGCCGCCGTCACCGGCCGCAGCAGAAGGCTCGGTTGTGTCGGTGTCGCTGCTGCCTGTCGGCTGACCCGATTCGTCGGCATCGGCATCGGCATCGGACGACCCTTGACCGACGGTTCCAGGATCTGCCTCGGGGTCTGCGCTGGTGTCATCAGCTGCATCGCTTGCGTCGACCTCGTGGCTGGCGTCACCGACGGTGAAGACAGCGACATAGGCATCGCCGAGTCTTACGGTCGAGTCGGTCCGCGGAATCGCCTCGATCAACAAGGCGTAGACCCCCGAGGGGAGATCGGTCGAAAAGGAGGCACTCTCAACATCAGCGCCAGCCAGCATCACCGAGCCACGACTGTTCGTCGCCGCCGCAATCAACTCCGTGTTGACGCCGGTCGTCACCGGGTGATCGGTAATTGCGAATGGTGTTCCTTCGATGAGCGACACAAGCGAGGCCTCCCAGTGGAACGGCTGGTTGAACTGCCCCTCTACATCCGGAAAGAGGATCTCGGCATCAACTCTTCCAGCATCGTCGGCGATCAGATTGCGAATGGCAACCGTGCCACCGGCCGCGTCATCTGCCTCGATGCCCAGCGCCCGAGCGGAGTTCAGCCGAGGAGGGTGGGTCCCGTTAGCGTCCACGTCATCTGCGGTGGTGAGAAGTTGTTCGATAACAGCCGAAGGGGAAGCGTCACCGCGAAGCTCGAGCACTTGGGCCGCGGCAGCAGCGACCATTGGCGCAGCCTGGCTGGTTCCGCTCATGAATGCCAGCTCGTCACCGCCGACTGTTGAGAGGATGAGTTCACCCGGCGCCATGAGATCGACGGCGGCTCCGGTATTGGAGAACGAGGCCACCAAGTCTGAAGGCCCGGATGCAGCTACGACAAGCATGTTGGCCGCGTTGAAACTGGCCGGATAGACCGGCGATGAATCCAGCGATTGCCCGTTGTTCCCCGCTGCGACAACGAGCAAGACTCCCTCTTGTCCGGCGTACTCGACAGCTTCAGCGATGACCGCGACCGACTCGATCGGCGCGCCGGGTTGGGAACCAAGCGACAGGTTCACCACGTCGGCACCGTTGTCGACCGCATAGCGGATCGAGCGAGCGATGGCGGATGCCGAGATGGCGCCTCGGGCGTCGTCCACTTTCAGATCCATGATTCTGGACCTGGGAGCCATCCCCGAGACACCGAACCCGTTGCGCTCGTCGGCCGCGATGATGCCGGCGACATGTGTTCCATGGTCGGAGCTACCGGCAACGAACAGGGTCTCATCGTCATCGCCGAAGTCCCAACCGTTGCAGTCGTCGATGAATCCGTTGCCGTCGTCGTCAACGCCATTGCCCTGCCGTCGTCCGCAGTCCTCGCCCGAATTGACCCAGGCTGCCTGTGCGAGATCACGGTGTCCGAAGTCGACACCTGAATCAATGACGGCCACGACTACCCCTTGGCCGTTTGCAACCGAGCGCGCCTCGATGCCATCGACGTCGGCATCGGTGATCTGATTAGGAGGCGAGATAGACGCTATTGCCGAGAGGCTCAATCCATCGTTGTCGAGCGCCCACTGATACGGCTCGTACGGATCAGCCGTGAGCGCGAATGGGGCGTCCGGAGCAACATGAACGGCTAGCGCCTCCAGTGGTGCCAGCGAACTGGTCGTGACGGCATAGCTCGTGTCAGTGATTCTGCTCACCGCTAGAACGCCGTCAACGGAAGCGAGCCAAGCGGCGGGGTCTGCTTCATCGAAGGGTCGGCCGCTGTCGGCCGGATCAGTCAAATCAAGTGGTGCAGCGCCGACCGTCGCAGCTTGCTCAGGAGATTCCGCTGGCATGGCGAGTGGCACGAACGTGCCATCGCTGGTTCGGTAACCAACGAGACCGCCGACGGCAGCCAGCGAGGCACCAGCTGGAACCTGGGCCAGGAGTTCCGGAGTCAGCGTCGAGATGTCGGCGCTGATGGCGTCGGAACCGGGGTTGGGTTCGGCCGTCTGAGGCTCGGTCTCAGAATCGACACTGGGGCTGGTCACATCACCGATCTCGGACGTGGAGGAGACCTCATCCGCTGCAGCGGGCACCGTGACCACAATCCGATGTAAACCATCGTCGACGATCACCGGGTCGACCTGTTGGAGATCTCTTACTGGGGGCGCGGTCGGGAGCAATGGCGCGACCGGTGCCGGTCCAGTTGTCGCACTGGTGGAGCACGCCCCCAATAGCAACGTGAATACAACAAGACTGCTCTTCAATCGACCTATTTTGCTCATCGAGTCCCCTTCGAACCTGGCCCACACGCCCAACGTCGCGATCAACGGTTCGATGGTGCGGTCACCTTGACGACAACGAACCCGAATGGGGCCTCCGGTCCCATTCGATTTAGGGGGTCGGGTCCGAGCCGGCTGGTGCCGCAGCTCCCGGCGGAGATGGCACGGCACTCAGTCCCTGAGTGCCGCAGCTCAGATCAGTACGGCTCAGATCAGTGACTTGGCTTGGTCGAGTACGGGGTCAACTGGAGTTCGTGAGTCCAAACTGAGCGGTGCTGGGCATGTAGATACCAGAAAGCATCGGCGATCTCAGCAGGGTCCATCGCCACCTCGGGCCGCTGTTGAGCCAGTGGCAGCAGACGGGTGCCGGGCGAGTCGATGAGGCCATCGATTACAACGTTGGCGACGTGCACGCCGTGCTCGGAGTACTCCTCAGTGAGAACCTGAGCGAGCGTCTTCATCATCACCCGTGGGTAATACAGCGACTGGCCGGTGTAGCGCTTCTTGCCCCGTAGCGAGGAGGCATTGTTCGAGATCAGAAACGACCCGGTCCCGGCTTCTCGCATAGAAGGCAGCACCTCCTTGGCCACGAGGAACGGCCCTCGGCAGGCAATGTGCTGGGTTCGATCGAACAGTTCGGTGGGTATGTACTCCAACAGTTCCATCTCGGGCGGCAAGTCCCTTCCGTCGAGATAGCCGGCGTTGTAGACCAGGACCTCGGGATCTCCAGCTTCGACGCGGATACGTTTGAAGGCGGCCGAGATCGACTCTTCTGATTCGAGATCGAGCTCCACGATCAGACACTGTCCGCCCTGTTCCTCGATGGCATCCCGAAGAGGAACGGCGTTGACCTCGGTCCGTGTTGTCAGAATGACAAAGAAGCCTTCGGCCGCGAACCGTTGGGCGATGGCTCCGCCCACACCCCACCGGGCAGCGACGGGAACATCGCTGTCGTCAACGTCAGTGCCGTTGATCAGCCGAGTGTTGCGGCCGTCGGCCTGCCACTTGGAGGTGGCGCCGATCACCACCGCGACCTGTGCCTTTGTTGGATCGGCCTTCGCAGCGGAGCTACTCATGAGGCGAACCTAGTGTCTAGGTTGCTGAGAGATTCCGCCAGGAGGCAAAACCAAATGACGTCCGAACAGAACATGACCGCCGCACTCGAGGCGCTGCAGGCTCGAATCGGCGAGTCCAGCCCGCCGACCGATTGGTTGGAGATGACACAAGACCGAATCCAGGCGTTCGCCGATGTCACCCTCGATCAACAGTGGATCCACGTTGATGCGGAGCGAGCGAACGAAGGTCCTTTTGGCGCACCGATCGCCCATGGCCACCTGACCCTCTCGATCATGGGGCATCTCCCCCGCACCGAGGCCGTTCCCGGACCATCGCTCGAGGGTCAAAAACTCGGCATCAACTACGGCTTCGACAAAGTCCGATTCCCATCTCCGGTTCCGGTCGGCGCCATGATCCGTAGTACCAGCACACTCAAGCGGGCCGAGATCAAGGGTGGCATGATCGAAGTCATGAACGAGGTGAAGGTCGAGGTCAAGGGTCAGGACAAGCCAGCCGTCGTGGCCGAGAGCCTTGGCCGGCTGGTGTTCTGAGAGCCGCCGGATCCACCCTTCGCTGGCTACTCGTGTCGGAAAGACTCGCTGCCCGGTGGATTCGCAATGATCGGCCCGGCCAGGTTGGCCAGCGCGCCGAGCGAGGCGAACATCGTCTGAGTCGATGAGTCATCAGGGTCGAGCCGCGCCAGCATCTCGATACCGAGGAACATCGCTGACAACGCGTGAGCCAACTGATCGGTTGGAAGGAAAGCGGCGAAGGGCGAGTCGCCGAAGGCTCGCTTGAGCGCCCCGGCAACAAGATCGTTCCAGGGCTGCAGCGTCGCAATCACCTGTGGCCCAAGACCGCTGCTGGCCGACCACCCGGCCACGATGGCCGACAATGCCGGAACGTCGGGATCATCTCGGGTGCCATGGAGGTCGGTCGCAATCCGAACAAGGCCGGGAAGATCATCGACCTCTTCCAGCCGTTCTCGGAAACGACCCATCCGCCGCTCGTTCGCTCGCTCGAGCGACGCCAAGAGCAACTCGTCCACCGACCCGAAGTGATAGAAGACCAGCGCCTGATTGAAGTCGCCGGTGCGAGCGATGGCACGAGCGCTGGTGCCGATCAACCCTTCCTGACTGACCGTAGCCAGGGCAGCGTCGATGATTCGTTCTTTGGTCTGCTCGCCGCTCTGATTACCTCGACTTTGATTGCCTCGACGACTGGCCACGTCGTGCAGTCTGGCGGGAGTGCTCATCGGTTGCAGCTATCGCCGCAAATCTCGCCGTCAAACTGCGGCGAATCGAGCGCCGCATCACGAGGAAACCCATCACGAGGAAACCCATCACGAGGAAACAGGGCCGACACCATGCCCCTGCCTGCCGACAACCGGTGAAACACCTGCTTCGCCACTGGCTTCATCGCTGGCGATGCCAGACGAGTCGAGAGCCGCCGGTACGAACGAAGAGCCCACAGACAAACAATGAACGCATCGGGGCCGACCCAGACCGAGCCGTTGTTGTCCATCACCACCAACTCGTCACCCACGGGGATCATCGATCCCGCCCACCCTCGCACTGCGCTGTCGCTGGCAGCCACGAAATCGAGCGGAACGAGCTGCTCCTGGGTCGACAGCGACCCGCGACACCGCCGACGCAAGGCACAGCGATCGTCGTAGACAACGGTAAGACGGCCAACAGACGTTAGAGGTCTCCGATCAGCTGCAGGCATCGGGTCAAACGCCAACAGGCGGGGTGGGGGGCTGAGGCTGCATCAGCAACGTCGGAGGCGGCGGCTGAAAGTCCGCAACTCTGCGGTCGCGGTGCGTCCGAATCTTCCAGAAGACGAACATATTCACGAGGTGGATCACCCCGAGCGACAGCAACAACGCCCCGAGCTTCGAGACCAGGCCGTTGAAGGCAAAAGTCAAGGTCGCTCCATCGGCCGGCACCTCGTACAGAAGCAGGGCATATCCCAGATTGAGCAGGTAGAACCCGACGACAAGCAGATGGTTGACCGAACGTGCCATGTCGGCTTCCTCGAACACATCCCGCAGAAATACCTCGCCATTGCGGTACAGGGTGCGGGCCAGGAAGACCACAAGCCCAACGGCGAGAGCGGCGTAGGCCAGGTAGAGGCCAATTGCGGTGAATTCGGTGATCATGAGTCTCTCTTTTTTAATTTGAGCGTTTGCTCAAAGCATTTGAATTGAGCGTACGCTCAACTTCTCAGATGGTCAAGAGAAATGGTCAAGAGAAATTGGCGCGGAGCGATCTTGAGATCACCGTCGATTGTCCCGCTTACCGTTCGTCGTCCCTGCGAGAGGCCCGCCCCGTTGCTCTCACCTCATGGCCGACAACGGGGCCAAACCAACAAGGAGACGAAGATGGCAGACGAATGGACGATCGCCGGCAAGGCTCGCACCGACTTCGCTGAAATGATCAGTGGACTATCAGCGGACCAGCAAACGGCCGACACCCTTTGCGACGGCTGGACCGTGCAGAACGTCGCCGGCCATGTCGTGAGTTTCATCGAGATGTCGCTGCCAACGCTGATGATCAGCATGGCGAAAGGCGGTTTCAACATCGACAAGGCGTGGCACGCAAACGCCAAAAAGTACGGCGAACAGGGGATGCAAGAGATCGTTCGAAAGATCCAGGCTGACGCGGCAAAACCATCGGCCGTAAAGTCTTTCCCCGCTGGTCTCACGATCGCCGACGTTGCCGTCCATACGCAGGATGTCCGCCGTCCGCTGGGACTAGGAGGTTCGCTCGATCCACAAGTCACCCGTTCGGCGCTCGACTTCTGTACCAGCCACAAGAAGGGGAAGATGCAGGTCCCAAGTGACCACATTGGTGGTCTATGCCTTGAGGCAGCCGATATGGATTGGACGTGGGGCAGCGGCGACCTTGTCCGTGGGCCGGCTGAAGCCATCCTCCTTGCGATCAACCGCCGCGATACCCGATCTGAGCTCACCGGCGACGGGGTCGCCAAGCTCCCTCGCGGCTAGAAATTCGACGCGAAGCGGCCCCGACTCCCCCTAGCTAGAGGGCGTCGGGGCCGCTGTGATCAGGAAAAGGCGCTATCCAAACGATCAGACGCCAGCGCCTCGGGCCGTCCCGGTGCGAGGACTCTCATCCACATTGATCAAGAGGCACAGAACCTCACGGTCATCGCCCAGCGTCCAAGATTCCATGGTCGGATACAGGTAGCTAACGTCAAGAATCGAGTCGGCAAAGGCGAGGCCGACGAAGCCATCGAATGCTCCGAGACAACCCTCTTGGGCATCTTCGACGATGGCGTCGGTACCGGGGAAGCTCTCACCAACGATGTCGAAGGCGTAATAGATCTCATACAGGTGCTCGGCCTCGCAGGACAAGCCGTCAACCTCACTGACGACGTCAATCGAGAGGCTGTCGAAGCAGTCACCGACGTCGAGATCGAACACATCGGTCTCTGTGGGGTCGGGCTGGACCGGGTCAGCCTCTGGCTCAGTATCCGTAGTGGTCGAATCGTCGTCTCCACCCGATGACCCCGCGTCATCGCCGTCGGTTGAGCTGGAAAGTCCGCCGCTAGAACCGCTATCGGGATCAGGATCAGGATCAGCATCGCTGCCGGTGTCGGTCTCGACGACCGTCGATTCGGTGGTGGTTGAATCTGACGTCGCTGGAGCGGCATCGCTCCCGCTGGAGGCGTCGGTGCCTCCGCAAGCCCCGACTACGACGGCCATCGCCAGCAGCGTGGCGCTCATCGACAACTTCTTTGCGGTCACTGGTGTTCCTCTCCTTGGCGCCGCGACGCGGCGTCCCGTCAGTATGAACGGCACAGTTCAACTCGTGGTTGAGCTTCTAACCTGTCGGCCATGGATGAGCTACAAAAACTCGGTGATCGCCTCATCGATGCGTGCCGAGCTATTGGGCCCATGGTCATCGCCTTCTCCGGAGGCGTCGATTCGTCACTTTTGGCCGTTGCCGCTCATCGAGCCCTCCCGGAGCAATCGCTTGCAGCCACAGCCAACTCGGCTTCTCTCGCCGAAGGTGAACTCGAGCATTGCCGTTCCCTGGCCGCCACCTGGGGTGTGCCATGGCTCGACGTCACCACCACAGAGCTCGACGACCAGCGGTACATCGCCAACAACGGCGACCGCTGCTTCTGGTGCAAGACGGCGCTGATGGACCAACTTCTGCCGATTGCCACTCGGCGAAGCGCAACCGTTGTACTGGGCGTCAACCTCGACGATCTCGGCGATCACCGCCCAGGTCAGCACGCAGCAGCGCAGCGGGGCGCCCGCTTTCCACTGGTTGAAGCCGACTTCAGCAAGGACGACATCAGGGCCTTGGCTCGACATTGGGGGCTCGAAGTCTGGGATCGGCCAGCGATGCCCTGCCTCTCGTCTCGTATCCCGTACGGCACGGCGGTGTCGGTGCCTCTTCTCAGTCGAATTGACCGGGCCGAAGCCGCTGTTCGCGAGCTCGGGTTCCCCGACGTCAGGGTCCGACACTACGACGACACGGCGCGTATCGAGGTTCCAGCCGACTACCTCATCAAAGCGGCCGAACAGGCCCAAGCGATCACCAACGGCGTCATGGCGGCCGGGTACCGATACGTCACCCTCGACCTGGCCGGATTGCGATCGGGGAATCTGAACAACGCACTCAGCACGGCGGTCGAGTCGTGAGCAACCATGTCGGCGACGCCCGCCTCGACCTCAATCGAACCGAACGCATTGACCTGCCCGAAGCCGTGTACTGCGCCGGCAAGACCACGGAGCAGTGCACACAAATTGTCGAGGAGCTGTTGCAGCGCAGCACCGACACGGTCATAGCGACCCGCATCACCGAACAGCAATGGCCCGCGCTTGCGGCCCTCGACCCAGAACTCATAGGCATGGGAATCGCTGCCTGGCGACCTCGGCCGCCCACCAACGCCAACGTGGCAGTCGTCGCCGCCGGCACCTCTGACCTCCCGATCGCAGACGAATGCCGCGTGACGCTCGAAGCGCTCGGACACCATGTTCAATCAATCACCGACGTCGGTGTCGCCGGCCTACATCGGCTCACGACAGCCCTGCCCGAGATGGCCGAAAGTAACGTCGTCGTGGCCTTGGCCGGCATGGAGGGAGCGCTGCCCACCGTGTTGGCCGGACTGATCAAACAACCGATCGTGGCTGTTCCGACATCGGTCGGTTACGGAACATCATTCGAGGGCATCACCGCCTTGCTATCGATGATGTCATCGTGCGCCCCCGGCATCAGTGTTGTCGGCATCGACAACGGGTACGGCGCGGCCTGTGCCAGCCATCGCATCCTCGGACTTCGGGCGTGAGCCGCCACCTCTGGCTCGATCCAACGTTCGGGGCGTCTGGCGACATGTTGCTCGGCGCCCTTGTCGGCCTCGGGGCGCCACTCGACGAGATCACGTCGGGCCTTCAAGGGCTCAATGTCGACGGGTGGTCGATCACGACAGAAACAACAACCCGTGGTGGCATCTCGGCCACCCGAGCCATCGTGCGGGCGGCTGTCGGGCACCACCACCGCTCATGGAGCAGCATCGATCAACTCCTGGCCGAAGCAGACCTACCGCCAACTGCCCGTGACGGGGCACGCGCCACCTTCCGGTTGCTCGGCGAGATCGAAGCGAGGCAACACGCCGTCGATATCGACGAGGTGCACTTCCACGAAGTGGGCGCCGTCGACGCCATCGTCGACATCGTTGGTGTTTGGGTGGCACGCTCGCTGCTCAACATCGCCTCGGTCTCGGTCGGACCGGTCGGACTCGGTCACGGCACGGTGAAAGCGGCGCACGGCGTTCTGCCGCTCCCTGCTCCTGCCACTCTCGCTTTGCTCGATGGGGCACCAGTGCGATCGCTCGATGTTCAGCTCGAAACCTGCACCCCGACCGGCGCTGCTCTTCTGCGCTCGCTCGGCGCCTGGGGGGCGATTCCCGATGGCGTCATCGCCGCGTCTGCTCGGGGCGCCGGTGGTCGAAACCCTGACACCCACCCAAATGTTGTGACGGCCATTCTCGTCGAGACCACCGATAGCCCAGACCAGCCGGTTACGGCGCAGCCGGCCGTCGTACTGTCAACAAATGTCGATGACGTCACGCCAGAGGTCCTCGGGCACGTCATCAACAAACTGTTGGCGGCGGGTGCCGACGATGCGTGGATCGTGCCGATTCAGATGAAGAAGAACCGGCCAGCACACGAGCTGAGCGTGCTGACGTCGGCCAGTCGAGCCGAGGCGTTGCGTGAGCTCATCAGTCGCGAAACCGGAACCCTCGGCATCAGGGCCACCGACACCACCAAATTCCCGCTCGATCGCACCATGAGCAGTATCGAAGTACGAGGCGCTGTCGTCGCCGTCAAGGTTGGTCCCTTCGGTGCCAAACCGGAACACGATGATCTTGTCGCTCTCAGCGAGCAGACAGGCGTTCCGGTCCGGGTGTTGGCTGAAGAGGCCCGTACGGCGTGGTTGTCCGACTCCAGAAATGACAGCGAAGCCAACCAACCGCCACACTGAGACGATGGCGATTACGGCTCCGACCCAGACCTCGGCGAAATGGCGCATCGGTCGTGCCTGGCGTGAGATCAGGCGCGGCGCATCCGCCACTCGTGTCCGCGACGTCTTCTACGGCTCCGGCGACGATCATCTCGATATGGCGTTGGCCGATGCCCTCAGCGTGATCTGTCAACAAGGCCCAATGCGGATGGGTGAACTTGCCGAGCTTCTTCACATCACTCCTGCATCTACCACTCGCGCCGCGGCCTGCCTGGTCACGAAGGGCTACGTCGAGCGAGTGAAGTCGAGCGAAGACCAGCGATCGATCGTGGTCTCCTCCACCGAAGAGGGACGCGAACGGTACGTCGTCATCGCCGATCGACTTCGCTACGGCATGGACCGCATCCTGTCGGGATTCACCGATGCTGAGCAGACACAGCTCGCTGACCTCCTCGAGCGTTACCTCCAGGCCGTCGACTCATTCGTCCTCGAAGAGGCCGAACTCGTCACTGGCTCGAACTGACAAACACCGACGGTTTGAGCACCATCGGTTTTTCCTAACTCTTCTGCTCGATAGTCGCCGCGAGCTACGTTCTATGGATGGCTCAACCACTTCGTTTCGGCATCGTCCACGACTTCCGCTCACCGCCGGGAAGCGACGCAGGACTGCCGCAGGTATACGCCGAGGTAATGGACCAGGTGAAGCTGGTCGACCAATGGGGCCTCGATCTGGTCTGGTTCACCGAGCATCACTTTCTGGAAGACGGCCATCTGCCCAACTTTGTGCCCGTCGCCGGAGCGGTGGCCGCCGTCACCGAACGAGTCCGCATCTCCACCGACATTCTTCTCGCGCCGTTCGCCCACCCGATTCGACTCGCTGAAGATCTCGCCGTGCTCGACAACCTCTCGGGCGGTCGGATGGAGCTTGGGATTGGGATGGGGTACGCAGCTCATGAGTTCAAGGGCTTCGGTGTACCGCAGAAGAATCGGGTTTCGCTGACCGAGGAGCTGGTGCAAATACTTCAGCTGGCGTGGACCGGCGAACCGTTTAGCTTCCACGGGAAACGCTACGACTTCGATGACATCGCCGTTACCCCGGTGCCCATCCAGCCTGGTGGGCCGCCTCTATGGATCGCCGGGATGAGCGAAAAGGCAGCGCTCCGAGCCGCCAAGTTCAACACGAATTTGTTACCGCAAGGTCCGAGAGATCTCGTGCTTGACCCGTGGCGATCCGCACTCGAGTCATCCGATCGCGATCCGGACGACTACCGGGTTGGGCTCATTCGCTCGGTCTTCGTCACCGATGACCGCGAGCGAGATTGGGCCAAGCTCAAGGAGTCCGAGCGATATCGGATGAGTGTGTACGCCGGCTTCTCGGAGACCACGCCCGACAATTTGCCTGCGCTTCAAGACCCTCGGTCGTCGATTCCCCAAGGCTGGATTATCGGGGACGAAGACCATTGCGTACAGGAACTCGCTAGCTACATCTCTGAGTACGGCATCACTGACGTGGTGACCTGGGGAGCTGGCCCAGGCCTCGCCCCCTCGCTCATGAATGACTCACTGGAACGGTTTTCCAAGAATGTTGTGCCTCGTGTCCGAGCCGAAGTCGAAGGCTGACACCGGATCAGTCTGCACGCCTAGCAGTAGGACGCTTCGAGATACCAGGTCTGCTGTTCGATCACGAGTAAGTGGGCCGAACCATCATCGAGCACCACTTGGAGACGGGCTCGGCGTCGTTGGGTGAGCGGATCCCACCAGCGTTCATCAGCTAGCCACGGTCCGGCCCAGGCCTGCACCCGGCGAGGCCGCTTTTGATCGAGGGTGACCAGGGCTGGTTCAGCCGACACCTCTCCCCTGCCACTGACGGCTACCGGGCGCCCCACAGGATCAGCGACCTCGACCATCGGTGGATCGCTCAGCACTCGGGCTGGTGCCGGATCAGGGATCTGACCTGGCCACGGTTCGGTGATCCATTCCGGCTTTGTTGCAACTCGTTCTTCGCCGAGATCGACGGCGGCCGCTGGGATCAACGCGATCTGTTCCCCCGGGCTTCGACCACCACGCCATTCTGGAACCAACACTGCTTCGGGCCCGAGAAGGCCCTGGAGACGGGCCACGGTGCGGGTGACGTCGTCAGCACGTGCCGCCCGCCCACCCCAGAAACCCAGTTGCCGACCAGTCGCAGCAACAACTTCGTCAGGAATCAACGAAAGCCGGACAACACCCGATGCTGGTTTGGGTGACGATCCCGGTTTGGCAGGTCTCGCCGACTCGGTTCTCGCTGATTCGATTGACGACGATTCGGTTGACGACGAGGTGCGGGCCAGATGCAACCAGCCATCGAGCTGCCACCGAGCCCTCTCGGCAAGAGCAGCCGCCGACAGCGCTCCTTCGTGGCGCCACAGACGCACATGTTGCTCGCCACTCTCGGTCTCGACCTCGATGGCGACGCGAGTACAGGCCAGGCCATCGGCATCGAGCGCTGCATGGAGTTCGTCACCCAGGGCCTTTGCTGCATAGGCACAGGTTTCAATGCGTTCCGCTGGCGGCTCGAATTGCCAGGTGACCGCAAGGTCCGGTGCTGGACGCCGAAGGTCAGGCGGGTGTTCGTCGTAGCCATGGGCCAGACGATGTGCCAGCAGGCCCTCACGACCAAACCGACCGGAGACATCGGCGGCCGACAGCGCGGCGAACAGTCCAAGCGTGGTGAGCCCAAGCCGGACAAGGACATCGGTGAGCTCTGGCTGTTCCAAAGTGCTGATGGGAAGCTGGCGGAGAAAGTCGGCACTAGCACTTGGCGGAAGTACAACCGGTCCGACAGCTGCCTCGGAGGTTCGGGCGGCCAGACGAGCGGCAAAGACACCATCGGCCAGGGCAACTCTGGCTTCGCCTCTGCCGGCCAAGACCGGTTGGACCTCGTGCACCATTCGTTCGGCCAGGCTCTGATCGCCACCAAAGAACCTGGAAGGACCACGTGTCGGGAAGCCGACCAGTCCGGGGCCTGCCACTTCGATCCGCGGGGTGAGCGTTTCCAGCGCTGCAGCCACAGGCTCGAACAAGCGGCCCTCACGGTCGGTATCACGTTCGAGTACGGCGAGGTCGGGGCACCGCCCTTGGGCATCGCGTCGTCGTTGGCCAACGACAACACCTTCGTGACGAGCTGCTGGGGAACACGCAACTACCCGATTGGCAACGAACACTGCGGCCGGCTCGTCCAGCGGCACGCCCCAGGCCACCACCGGCCAGTCGGGGCACCACACCACCCCCATGCGGGTGACGTTCACGCGGTCATGCTCCATTTCTTAGCGCGCCCTTACCCACCGCTAGGTCACTAACCGCCAGATCACTAGGTCCCAGATCACTAGGTAAGAGCCCGAGAGGGAGGGAGAGGGTTGTGGAGCGGGGGTGGCCGGTCCGGCGACCAACAGCATCGACGAGGAGCTGACGGCTCCTGAGATAACCGTGCCCTCGACCAATGCCCTCCCACTGCGAGGTGCTTCCGGTGAGCGTGAGATCGATGGCTGTTGGCCAGCTTTGGCCACCATCGAGATGGAACAACACGGTGCCCTGTTCCCTGGCCCGTGCGGTAAGACGACGAGCTTCCCGTTGGCCAACACGACCAACGGGATCGATGGCGACAATGTCGAATGCCTCGATGAGCGTTGCGACCACCGTCGCCCATTGGCTGGCCGGTGGCGTCTCGACCACGATGACTCGATCGAGGCGTACTCCGGCTTGTGAGGCTGCAGCCAGGCCAACATCAGGGGCGCCAACAAGAGCCACCCAACCTTCGGCACCAAGGGCCTCGGCCCACAGAGCCGTGGCAATCGACCAGGCTCCATCACCGGCTACACCGACACTCCAGCCCCGTTGTATACCGCCCCAAGGAAAGAGCGAAGCCAAGGCCTCAGGGACAGCCAACAGCTGTTCTTGCGACAAGGTGAGCGGCTGTACCCGTTCGATGAGGTCGGCGAGGTCAGCAAGGGCCATCCCTCCAGTATCGAACATATGTTCGATACTTGCAATGCATCTAAGGAGTGACCGTCAGAAAGCGGTAGCTCAGGAGGTGAAGGACTCTTCGGTTGGCACTTCAACACCCGGCTTGTAGTAGATGTACAAGTCTTCGAGCAATTCTTTCAGCCCGTCGGCGCTAGCACCGGGCAAAAGGTGAACGGTCACTGTTTGGGCATACACGTGGACTCGGTCGACCAAACCACTCTCGAACATCAGACGAGCGACAGCATCTGGTGGCCGATTGCCGTGAACGGCCTGATCGAGTTCGTAGCGCTCATGGCCCATGCCAGTGAACGACCGATTGGTCTCGAACCGCACAACGCCGTGCTGCGACGAAGGCTTTTGAATCACGCTGACAGGTTCACCCATAACGACCTGGATGCTATCGGCCGCCCTGCTCGACAGCGAGTGACCGCAGCTGCCGATGAGCAATCAGCGGACGAAGGACCCAAAGACTGACGACGACGGTGCCAACCGACAAGACGGTGTGCACCACCTTGAACCCCGCCGAATAGTCGCCGAACAGGGTGCCTGTGCCCCGGACTAGCCACCAGACCAACCCAACAACGGCGAGCACTCCGCCAATCACCGCCGACCAGTTCAGCCTCGCCGCTAAACCGACCCCAACCAGCCCAGCCAACAGAACGAACAGTGCTGCCACGCCAAAGCGCCAGGTGCGATCGAAGCCCTCGAAGTCGCTGGCGACCACATTACGAAGGCGCCCGGCCCACACAAGCAGTGTCCAGCTGACAAGCACGACAAGCGAACGAAGGGACGGATGGAAGGGTGGTTGTTTCATCGAACGTTCAGCCTCCGACCGCGGTCGGGTCGATATCGCACTGCTCGAGTGTTGCCACAAAGTTACTGGCCATCTCCTCGGTCACATCGGCGCCGGAAGAAATGGCGATGACATTGTCGCGGTCCATGTTCTCGGCCAAGCACGCCGCCTCCGCCTCGGCTAGCTCGAAGTCGACCATGAACTGAGCCGTCAACAGTTCCACAACGGCGGCATCGTCGTCGCCCTCGATCAAGCCGATGAGCTCATCGTCACTAAACACCTCGGGTGCTTCGCCTTCGAACGGCAAGCCCGCCAACGGATCGAAGCCGCAGGCATCGAGGAGGTACGAGTCGAGCCGAAGGGAAGCATCAATACCATCGGCAGATTCGAACGCAGCATTGTCGACCTCGAAGATGTCGTACCCCACGGCAGCCAAGGTCTCACCGAGCTCGACGTAGGCCTCAAGGATGATCGCTATGTCATCCGCCACCTCGTCGACCGATGCCAGATCGGCCATCCGTTGAAGCTGAGCTTGAGCATCGACCATGTACTGCTCGGTCTCGGTCGGCACCACAAGGTCGCGGCCGTGGTTATCAATGAACTCGTCAAAGGCGACGGCTTCGGCACAGAACGGCGTCGCTACGACGACGGTCGTGACGGTGCGGGTAGCCACCGTCGGCCGGCTCGCCTGATCTGAGCCGCTGCAGGCACCGAGCAGCAGTCCGGCCATCACCGAAACCTGGGCGCCAGACAGTCGACCAGACAATTGGCTAAACGAACGACCAGACAGTTGGCTAAACGAACGACCAGACAAACGACGAGAACCACGAGGCGGGCGGACGGGAGGCACCACCAGAAACTGTATGGGACGGTCGGGCCGGCAAGGCATCGGCTGGGTGGTCCCGATGCCCAGACGACAACTACATTTCTGCTCATGATCTCCGTTGAAGACTTCGCCACCGACGCCAAAGCGTTTCTGGATGCCAACGCCGAACTGAAGCCGCCCTCCACCGACTTCGTCTGGGGCGAAGGCCAGGACAACGCCGCCTTGTTCGAAGAGATCGACCGGGAGACCGAGCGTGAGGAGCTGATCAAGGCCCAAGAATGGCGAGCCAAGCGCTACGACGCCGGATTTGGCTGGATCACGGGCAAGTCCGAATACGGCGGCGGCGGCCTCTCCCGGGCCCACGAGCGGGCATACGATCAGTTGGAACTGGCGTATCAGATCCCCAATCAAGAGTTCTTCGCTATTGGGCTGGGAATGGTGGCGCCAACGTTCGCTGACCACGCCAAGCCTGAAGTTGCCGCCGAGCTACTGCCGAAGATGTACCGGGGCGATCTCGTCGGCTGTCAGCTCTTCTCTGAGCCAGGCGCAGGCTCAGACCTCGCCAGCCTGCAGATGAAGGCCGAACGTGACGGTGACGAGTGGCTCATCACCGGCCAGAAGGTGTGGACATCGGGCGCCCATTACAGCGATGTCGGTGAGGTCATCGCCCGAACCGACGCCGACATGCCGAAACACAAAGGACTTACCGGCTTTATTGTCGACATGTCGGCACCCGGGGTCGAGATCCGGCCACTGCGCCAAATGACCGGAGGCGCCAACTTCAACGAGGTCTTCTTCAACGAAGTCCGGGTACACGACAGCCAACGACTTGGCGACGTGAACGACGGCTGGCGAGTTGCCCTCACCACCCTCATGAACGAGCGGGCATCGATTGGCGGCGGAAACAGCGGTGGCGGAGGTTTCACCCGCCTGAGGGAGATGGTCGAACACTTCGACCTGGCCGACGACGCCCTCATCCGCCAAGACCTCATGGATATTTACATCCGCGGTCAAGTGAACAAGCTCAACGCCCAGCGAGCCATGGACAAGGTCAAGTCAGGCGAGCTGCCGGGTGCAGAAATGTCTGGCGCCAAGCTGGCGCTGACTGAGAACATGCGCCGCACGTCGGCCTTCGTCAGCAAGGTTCTGGGATCACGGTTGATCGCCGACTCCGGCGAGTGGGGCACCTATTCGTGGGGCAGCTATGTGCTGGGTATGCCGGCCATGGCCATCGCCGGAGGCTCCGATCAGGTGCTACGCAACATCATGGGCGAGCGGGTGTTGGGCCTTCCCAAGGAGCCCGGTATCGACACCGTCAGCCCCTTCAAGGACCTGCTCGTCGGTACCCAGAAGAACTAGGCCTCAGAACAGCTGGGCTTGGCCAGCTGGGGGGAGACGTCGAATCCCAGGCCAAGGCTGCTTGTCCATGAAAACCCACGACCGGCGATGGATCGGGGTTGGTCCGTAGCCGAGCAGAGCTGCCTTGTGTCGAGGACACGGGTAGCCCTTGTTCAGTTCAAAGTCGTAGCCCGGATAGTGGTGGGCTTCGGCTCGCATCATGCGGTCTCGGGTTACTTTGGCCAGGATCGAGGCCGCTGAAACCGACAGGCATGTGGCATCAGCTTTCACCAGCTTCCGGGTGTTCGGGTGACCAACGAAGTCCCACTTACCATCGAGGATCACCGCGTCAACGGCCAGGCCGAGCCCATCGATGGCCCGACGGGCCGCAAGCTTCTGAGCCGCTGACATGCCAAGGGCATCACATTCAGCGTGGCTCGCATGACCGATCGACCATGCTTCGCACCACTCTGAGATGCGGTCAAACAGACCTTCACGTTCGGTTTCGGTCAGCGCCTTCGAGTCGCGAAGTTTGTAGATCCGACGATCCTTTGGCACGACCACTGCACCGATCGTCAATGGGCCAGCCCACGACCCGCGGCCGACCTCGTCGATGCCAACAACGTTGTTCGACCCAGCAGCCCACAACGAACGTTCCTCGGACAGGCCGGGGGCCTTGGCCTTCAGTGCCTTGCGCAACTTTGGAACACTGGCAGCGGCCATTAGGCGAAACTCTCGCCCTCGGCCGGAGGTGCTGGGAGCTCATCAGCCACACCCGCCAGCAACGCCTCGCCCTTTGGTTCGGTGGTCGACCATTCAGGATCGAGTGCGGGACAACGAACCTCGACCCCTCGATGAAGATCGAGATCCCACAGCAATGCCGGCCGGTAGCCGTGCCAGCGAATAGCAAAGCTGGCCTTCCCATGGGTAGTGGCGGCCTCGTGAACTTCGACGCTGCCGCCACGCCATGCCGTCGGAAACGAAGGAAGGAGATGCAGCCGGTCGGGGGTCTCCGCTACGGCCAGGCCGCGAACACCCAGCCAAAAAGTGGCCGCTGCAGCGATGTCGTCATCCAGGCCCCAACTACCGGCCGCTGACGCTGCTTCGAAAATCGGCGTCAGCGCCTCCAGATCGGCGCCAACATCAGATCTCGAGGTTGCCAGAACGTCGGCTCGGCCAAAAAGGTCGGCTGCCGGTTCGGGCTGGCCTGCGGCCAACAACGCCCAACCGAGACCTCGAAAAGCATCGGCGGTCGCTTCTTGATCGCCTGACCGTTCAACCAGCTTGGTTGTGGCGGCGAGCACCTCCAGAAGCTCTTCTGCCATTGCACCATCATCGAGCACCGCGACGGCGCGGCCGGCCCCAGCGACCACCGCAGCGGCAGCGGCCGGTGGGTGCTCAAGTCGGCGCGGAAAGCTCGATGCGAGTGTGAGGAGCGGCACCCTCAGGTCGGTGGACGCCCCACTGACAACGAGCGCTTCGAACACTCGGCCTACGCCGGGGGCGAAGGCTGCCAGCCGATCGGCAAAGTCGTCGTTGGCCAGGAGCAGCCGGGCGCGGGCCGCGCCGGCTCGTTCGCCGAGACCATTGTCTGGCAAGTCGAAGCGGCCGCCACGCTCGACAACCGAAGCCCAGCCGCGCTGCACTGCGTCGCTATCGGGAACCGACGACGGATCGATCGGTCGGGGGCCATCTGGCACGACGAACCGCAGCTTGGTGCGGTGTGGCAGTGGGTACAACACGACACCATTGGGCTGCTCGCCGGCACATTCAGCTGCACCGGTAAGAGCAGTGCCGGCGACCACGATGTCGGCCGCCTCGCGATTGGTCGCCAGTCGTTCGTTGGCCCGACGTGGCAGACACAGAGCGATGGCATCGCCAACGGTCACTCGGTCGTCGGTGATGGCAACGGGAGCATGGGACGACCGACCGGCGATGTCGTAAGGCCGGATGGCCATTGCCAGTGCAACCGGCACGGGCGAATCGTTCTCGATCTCAATAACAGTGGCGGTGCCGCCGCCGACCGAGACGGGGTAACAACGATGCAACGCATCGCCACTGGGAATACGTACTGCAGTTTCGATCACCGGGCCAGGGCCCAGACGGCGCTGGCGCACTGTTGCCTCTCGCGAAGGGAAGTACCAGCGGTCATCAGCCCCAATCCACCAGTCGATCGAGAAGGAGGCGCCGTAGGGCTGTACCAAACCACCCCGATCGAGCGAGGTCGGGGCCTGATCGTCGAGAGCACCAATGAGTGTGACGCCACTATCGCCTGGGCGCTCAACCAGACGTGGGCCGAGAGAGAGCGACTGTGTTGACATCAGGGTCGGGTGCCGCTCTCGTGCCCGAGCCGGCCACGCATCAAAGCATCGCTGGCCCATTCAGGGTCCTTGTTCTCCCAACACACGGCGTATACCTGGTTGGCGATCGGCAACTGCACACCGTGGGTTTCGGCCAGCTGTTTGACCACCTTGGCCGCCTTCACTCCCTCGGCTACCTGATCCATATCAGCCAGAATGTCGTCGATACTGCGACCCTGACCGAGTTCTCGACCCACTCGCGAGTTTCGGGACTGCGAGCTGAAGCACGTTGCAACCAGATCACCCAGGCCGGCCAAGCCGGCCAGAGTGAGCGGCTCACCGCCCATCGCGGTGCCGAGGTCGATGAGCTCGGCGAGTCCACGGGTGACCAGAGCGGCCCGCGAGTTGTCGCCAAGGCCTCGCCCCTCAGCCGATCCCGCCGCAATGGCGTACACGTTCTTAAGCGCCCCACCCAGTTCGCATCCAATGACGTCATGGTTCAGGAACACCCGGAAACTTGGGGTGGTGAAAAGGGTCTGGAGCCGCTCGGCGATGTGAAATTCCGACATAGCGAGCACCGCGGCCGCCGGCTGACCAGCCAGGATCTCCTTAGCCAGGTTTGGGCCGGTGAGTACGCCGACAGGACGGCTCGGCAATTCCTGTTCGATGATCTGCGTCATTCGCAGGTGCGTGCCTTCTTCGAACCCCTTCGAAAGGCTCACGACCGGCACCCATGGTCGGATGTACTGACGGACCCGCTTCGCTGTTTCGCGAACGGCCGAGGTCGGCACCCCCATGACCAGAAGATCGGTGTCGACCACCGCCTGCTCGAAGTTGGTGGTGGCGGTTAGCCCAGGATGAAGGTCGTAGTCGGGCAGGTACCGCTCGTTGCGATTTCGTTCGTTGACACCAACGACGGTGGCCGCGTCGCGCGCCCAAAGCGTGGTCGGAGCGTTGTGCGCCGCTAAATGCGCCACGGTCGTACCCCACGATCCACCACCAAGAATCGTGACCCGTATGGGCGCCTGGTCCCCGCCATCTGTTTCCGGAAGATCCTGCATCGCCTCAACGTACCGGTTCGGCTCATCGAGGGTGCCGGGATGCGCCGCAGGCTGATGCCGATGCGACGTAGGCTGAGTTGGTGCGCGCCGCTGTCCTCGTACCAATTAAGTCGTTCGACCTGGCCAAGGGTCGCCTATCTGAGGCACTCGACACCCAGCAGCGAGCTTCTTTGGCCCGAACAATGGCCACCCGAGTATTGGCCGCCGGCGGCGGCCTTCAGGTTTGGGTGGTCTGTGACGATGCAGAGGTCGCTTCGTTCGCCGTTGCCAAAAGAGCCGAGGTGATCTGGCGGCCCTCTCGCGGGCTCAACGCTGCAGTCACCGACGGCTGCGAGTTCCTATTTGCGCAAGGCATCGAACGCGTCGTTGTCGCACATGCCGACCTTCCCTTGGCCACTGACCTGGCGTGGGTTGCCGACGACGATGGAATAACCATCGTTCCCGACCGGCGAGGCGACGGAACGAACGTCATGAGCCTGCCTCTGGGTACCGACTTCCAATTTCACTACGGTCTCGGTTCGGCCGAGAAGCACCGAGCCGAAGCCGAACGCCGCGGCCTCACCTGTGCGCTCAGACCCGACGACGAGCTTGGTTGGGACGTCGACGTCCCCGAGGACCTCTCCGTGCTCGGCGACGAGTTCAAGACATGACGGCGGAACAGAATCCGCTGACCCCGGCGCCCGTGCATCTCGGCCAGCACTCTTCGAATCTCTCGACCCCCGCTCGGGCCCTCGCCATCGGAGCGCACCCCGACGATGTCGACTTCGGATGCGGAGGGACCCTCGCCAAATGGGCGGCCGCCGGCTGCGAAGTCAGTGCACTGGTGTGCACCGACGGTTCGAAGGGCACCTGGGACCCCGATGCTGACGAAGCCCTGCTGATATCGACGCGCCAAACCGAACAACGCGTCGCTCTTCGAGCCCTTGGCGCCACAGGAGAGGTGGTCTTTCTCGGTCGGCCCGATGGAGAGCTCGATTCGACCCTGCTCGAACGGGCTCAGGTTGCTCTTTGGATCCGGCGGCTCAAGCCCGATGTTGTGCTTGGACACGACCCGTGGAAGCGGTATCGCCTTCATCCCGATCACCGCAACGCTGGCTGGCTGACAACCGATGGCGTGGTCGCAGCTCGTGATCCCAAGTTCTTCCCGGACCAAAACGAACCGCATCATCGGCCAGACACCGTGTTGCTGTGGGAAGCGGACGAAGCGGACCACGCCGAAGATGTCACCGGGTTCGCCGACGCCAAGTACGCCGCTCTCACCTCGCACACAAGCCAATTCGAGTCGACCATGCACGCCACTACCGATCACGAGATGGTCGCGTTCCGAGGCCGGCTTGAAGACAAGTTGTCGGTGGCGGGAGCGGCGGCGGGGATGACCCACGCCGAGATCTTCAAACTCCTCGACGACCTGTGATCGCGGGTGTCGATGGCTGCCCCGGCGGGCGCTGGGTTGTCGTCACGGGCACACGACCCGCCACCGCCAAGCATCGAATCGATCTTCACGACGTCAGCGTGGTCGTCGACCTCGGGCCGCTGCTCCAGAAAGTTCGCGATGGACACATCGACGCTGTAGCCATTGATATGCCGATCGGGTTACTCGCCGATCGATCTCGAACCTCAGACGCTGCAGCAAGAAAGTTGCTCGGCCCGCGTCGGGCCTCGGTGTTCCCAACCCCGGTTCGGGCAACGTTGGACGCGACCGACTACCAGGATGCGTGTGCTCGATCACGGAACGCGTTCGGCAAGGCACTTTCTAAGCAAGCGTTTTACCTGCTCGACAAGATTCGCGACCTCGATGCGCTCATCCTCCCATCCGACCAAGATCGCGTTGTCGAGGCTCACCCTGAGCTGGCGTTCACCCGACTCCACGGTGACGTCGTCCCCTCGAGCAAGCACACAGCGCACGGCCAAGAGCTACGCGAGCACCTGCTCAAGACCGAGCTGGACGAGGACGCCGTGTCGCGGGTGCTGACATCGGGTGCTGCACCACGCCTCGACCTCATCGATGCCATGGCGTTGGTGACCACTGCGGCACGAGTAGCAAACGGCTCAGAAGTACGACTTGGCACGGATGTCGACCCAACCGGAAAACGGGCAGAGGTGACGTACTAAGTGCCGCGAAGTGGAAGACCGGAGGCCAGGTAGGCGGCATCGATGACCTCCATATCGGCAACGGCATCGACGTCGCCGGTCGCGAGCTGCGATGGCCACCACTTCGACCCGCCGGTCTCCAGAGCGGGGGTTAGCACTGACTTGGTTGAGATTCGGGCGGCGCCCAGCACACCGAGGCGTAGGAGGTCAGCCACACTCGGCTTCGATCCACGTGCGTAGGCGCAGGGCATATTCGGCTGAGTCGTCGGCATCGTCATACCGTGTTCGGGGCCAAAAGAATCCCCGCAACCCGTCCTTGGGGCGGCGTGGGACGACGTGCACATGGAGATGCGGCACGCTCTGCGAGATCTTGTTGTTCATGGCGACGAAGCTCCCCTTGGCATCGAGGCAAGCTTCGACCGCCCGACTGATCAGCTGGACTTTCTCGAACAGCAGACTGACGGTTGGAAGATCGGCGAGAGTCTCGTGATGCTGGCGAGGGATAACCAACGTGTGGCCCTTGAACAACGGCGACTGATCGAGGAAGGCAAGAACGTCGTCGTCCGCCCACACCATGTCGGCCGGCAGGTGCCCGGTCCCGATTCGGCAGAACACGCACGAGGACGAGACGGAAGCGGCTGGCACCTTCGCAGGGTCGCACGGATCGTCTGCCTCGTGCCATCACGGTGCCACCCCACTGCCGTGCCACCCCACTGCCGTGCCACCCCACTGCCGTGCCACCCCACCACCGTGCCACCCCACTGCCGTGCCACCCCACCACCGTGCCACCGTGCCACCGCACCACTGTCCCGGCATCCCCACTTAGGGTGACCCAAGCCTCTAGCATTATGACTGATGAGAGCAGAGCCGAATGGCTGATCCCATGCCGATTTACGGCCTCGACCTCATCACCGACGCCGACGGTCCCTTGATCGAGCCCGACCGCCACCAGATCACTCAGATTGGCCTCAGCCGCAGAGCCGAGGACGAGTTGTACGAGGGCGGCGAACCGGAGCTTCTCGAACTTCTCGATCGACGCCTGAAGCTGCTGCCCCGCGGAGTTTTGGCAACGTGGCACGGTTCGGTCTTGGCCGTACCGCTCATCGCCCAACGAGCCGAGCGGTGGAAGCTGTCGCTGGGGCTCACCCTATGGGTCGACCGACGGGCAGCGCCTCTCAGCCCGGTCGCCGGTGTCGACACCGCGTACTGCGCCTCCTGGCACGATCATGCTCTTCTCGACCTCCGGAGGGTGTACGAGACAAGCGAACCGAAACGGTGGTCGATCCGGGGTCGATCGAGGCCCGACCCCGAAGATCTGATTCCCACGCCAGATGAGCTGACTCAGCGCGATCCGCTCAAGGATGCTCGGCTCGCTCGCCAACTCGCCGAACGCCGGTGGAGTCAGGCAAAACGCTGCGTCGATACTGCCGATCCTCGTAACAGCGACAAAAAGTCGGGTCAGACCGTTACTCGATAGAGTCCGTCGAGTGTTCATCGAGCTCGGCCCCGTGGCGTGCGACGACGTGAGGTCGTGGTCTCGTTTCGCCCGACGCCTTGTAGCCGAGCTCCGACTCGAGCCGGCCGAACTCGAGGGCATCGCCACCGACGACTTTCTGAACGCCTGGACACGGCTCATCGAGAAATTCGACCGCCAGATAGGCGAGTGCGGACAGGAGTTTCGATGGTCGACTGAATTCGACGACGACCAGGCCGAGTATCTCCTACACGGCCTCGAACGAGGATTGCGCTCGCCTGCTCTCGGCCAGTTGGTAACCGCGACTGAAATGGCGGCCTACGCCAGTTTCACCCTTCACCTGGTTCAAGCTCTGGTCGATGGGTTGATCGCAAACGACCGGAACTGCGAGCACTACTGCGACCTGATCAACGAGTCGATCCGGAGAGGCACCCGTTCAGCCTGAGCGCCGTTTGGTCAAGCTGAGCGAAGCGCCCGACCAGGCAGGACATCGCGCTGAACGTCTCCATTGCTCAGCACTGCTTGGCCGTCGACGAACACGTGGGAAAATCCGACCGACATCGTGTTGGGAGCAGCGATGGTGGCCCGGTCGCCCACCACGGTCGGATCAAACACCACGACATCGGCGTCAGCGCCCCGACGCAACCGCCCCTTCGTCGCCATGGCCGGGATCATGCCCTCGAGTCGGCGTGCAGGAAGGATGGTCATCTTGGCGAGGGCGTCGGGAAGACTAAGCACTCCGAGTTCACGGACATAGCGGCCCAACACACGAGAGAACGTCCCAGCCCCTCGTGGGTGGTGGTTGCTCGACCCGGTGAGAATGGCATCGCTGCCGATCATGATCCATGGCACCCCAAGCGCCTTCTGCACCTCTTCCTCGGGGATCGAGCCGAGTGCTGCGACGAGGAGGTTCTGCGCCTGCGCTTCTTCGAACGTCACTTCGTTGAGCAGCTCGTTGGTGCCCGCGACTTGGAGATCCTCGAAACTGATGCGATACCTCGTCCGCCAGTCGCCGGCGAACCGGTTACTGGCCAC
>JBLINY010000049.1:0-30334 GCA_047638695.1 Acidimicrobiales bacterium
CTATTAGCAGCTTGCTCCAACCGGTTTGATCCACAGGCTAGGGCGTTTTTCCACATAGTTATCCCGACTCTCTGGCCGTCGATGGCAGTAATCCACAGGTCGTCCCCCGAAATCGGGCAGAAATCCACAGGTTTGGGCTCTAGGAATCCACACACCGGATGAGCGAGGATCGACGGATGCACGATGAACGGACGACCGAAGACGGGCTAGCCCGTCAAGGTGAGTCGATGCCGGGTGAGGGTGACGATCTCGTGATCGACAGCCCGGCGCGTCCAGTCGCCTTGCCAGCGTCCGAGCAATCATTCCCTTCCGGTCCCGCACCTTCGGCCGGACAACGCTCGTCTTCGGGGCAGGGCTCGTCTTCCGGTAGCAGCCCTTTCACCGGACAGGCCCTTCCGCGGTTGCCGCCGAACAACCTTCGGGCCGAGGAGTCGGTGCTGGGGGCCATGCTGCTGAGTCGCGAGGCCATCGCCGACGCCATCGAGGTGCTCGAAACCGATCACTTCTACAAACCTGCCCATGGGCACGTGTTCGAAGCGATCATGAGCCTGTATGGCGCAGGGCAGCCGGTTGACGCGGTCACCGTTGCCGAAGAGCTGAGTCGAGCCAACCTTTTGGAAGCGATTGGCGGGCCTGGCCTGCTGATTGACCTCCAGGCCAGTACCCCGGCCATTGGCAACGCGGCTCACTACGCAAAGATCGTCGAGGAACACGCACTTCTTCGCCGCATGATCTCGGTGAGCAACGAGATCGCCGAGATGGCGTATTCGATGCCCGACGATGTCGTGAAGGCGGTCGACGATGCTGAGGCCCGCATGTTCGATGTGGCCCAGCGGCGCGTGGCCAACACGACAGCGCCGATCAAAGACCTTCTCTCGGCCAACCTCGACCGTCTTGAGTTGCTCTACGAGCGAGGCGAGTCAATCACGGGTATTCCGACCGGTTTCACCGACCTCGACGAACTCACGTCCGGCTTGCAGCCCAACGCGCTCTACGTCATCGGGGCCCGGCCAGCCATGGGAAAGACGGCGTTTGCTCTCGGTATGGCGGCCAACGCTGCGATGAAGTCGAACAAACCGGTGTTGTTCTTCTCCCTGGAAATGAGTCAGCTCGAACTATCGCAGCGAATTCTGTGCTCCGATGCCAAGGTTGACGCCACCAACGTCAAGACCGGCAAGCTTGATGAGTCCGACTGGAATCGTATTAGTCACTCTGTGGGTCGTCTGGCTGAAGCCCCCATTTACATTGATGACAATCCGCATACATCGGTGATGGAAATCCGAGCCAAGGCTCGACGCCTGCAGAGCCGGGTCGGTGATCTTGGCATGGTGGTCGTCGACTACATCCAGCTGATGAGCGGCCGAGCCAACGCCGAGAGCCGCCAGGTCGAGGTGTCGGAAATCAGCCGAAACCTGAAGATCCTTGCCCGTGAGCTTGAGGCGCCAGTGATCGCGTTGGCCCAGCTCAACCGTGGCCTTGAACAACGGCAGGACAAGCGTCCTATGTTGTCCGATCTTCGCGAGTCGGGTGCCCTTGAGCAGGACGCCGACATGGTGATGTTCCTGTACCGCGACGAGATCTACAACCCAGATAGCGACCAGCAGGGGATCGCTGAGGTCATTGTGGCCAAGCATCGAAATGGCCCGACTGGCAACGTGAAACTGGCGTTTCTGGGCCGTTTCACTCGGTTTGAGAACATGGCCCGGCAGCCAGTACCTGGAGCGGCCGGAGCGCCGGGCTCCGACGAGTTTTAACTGCGGTCGGTTCAGTCAGTCTGCACGAAGACGGCCGGCGGGGGAGCGTCAGCTGAGGACGCCGGGATCTCCGCCGGTTCCTCGGATTGTTCCGCTGTCTGGATCACGCCTACTAACGACAGGCAAGCTGCTGCTCCGAGGAGAACCTCGAAGATTAGGCTGGTCTGACGGGACCCGCTCGGATGATCGATGGGCCCCGGTGATAGAGGCAAGACTACGGAAGCAGGGCGCTGCGTGCTGCGGCGCGCCGTCGACAGTCCTGCCGTTGCTCGCGTTGTTGTCTTTTTTGTGAGCATGCTCATGCAGGTTGTCCTTTCTCGTGTGTTCCATCGGCGCCTCTTGTCCGGGTCTTAAGGCTCTGGGTGGTACAACCCAGCCCGACCTGAGGTTCCCCGACTCGCAGCTACGAGAGGAGGGTCGCTAGGGCCCAAATCGAGGCGATCAGCCCGATGGCGATTTGCACCACGCTGCGGCCAAGGGGTGGACGTTCAAGGGCTCCGTCCTGCGGTTGCGAGGGCGGTCGGATCAATGCCATGAGTGTTCCAACGAGGAGCGCACCGCCAATGGCGAGCGTCAGCCATGGCAGAAGGTCTTCGCCTAGGAAGACGGTTTGGGCCAGAAACCGACCGCCGAACAAATCTGAAAAATCGGACTCAAGTCGGACGGACACTTCGCCGATGTTATGTGCACAAGCCGGTGGTCATCGCCCACACCGGTTTCGGGGAATCGAGCGGGGGTCACCACTCCCTCCACACGCATCGTCACCAGTTCCCCTCGGGGAACTGGAGCACCGGTGGCTCTCGCTCTCCCCACCCCTCCCAGCAGGGCCCTGGGGCCTACCTCTCGAAGGTGGGCTCGAGATCAGCCGGTGAGACATCGGCGGAGATGCTGTCGGCCACGAAGATCTCACGATTGTCACCGGTGTCTTCCTGGTAGTTTGCCAACGCTCCCGTGAGCTGATCGAAGCACACCGATGTCTGCTGTCCGAACGCGGCGCCAATGCCTACCGGCCTGCGTCCGCTGACAACAAAGCACTCGGGCTCGTCGACAGCGTAAACCTCGTACAGGCCGTCGACCGCGAACAACGCAGCGACGGACTCGTACTCCGCTGTCGATGTCAACGCAGCTTCGGCCGGCCCGCAGCGAATGTCGTTTGCGGCAAAGACCTCGCAGATCTGACGTTGTCCGTCCCGGATGACCACCGCTGTGCGTCCGGTTTGTTCGACTGAATCGCCATCGAGCCGGGCCTGCCGACGGTTGTAAACTTCACGCTGGGCCCCTCGAGTTCGCTCGACCGTGCCAACGACGGCGTAGTTGCCGGTCAGACTGCGTTCCCACGCCTCGAGGAAGGTGCCAGGATCGATGGGGCTGGCGAGCGGCAGGGTGCTGCTCGATCGAATTGGGGCGTCAGCTCGATCACCGCGGTCGAGAACTACAAAGACAACAACGACGATGATGATGCCGAGCGCAACGGCCGCAATGATTTCGAGGACACGACGAGCCACAGCCGCCGAACCTAGAGGCTAGGAGTCCGAGAGTGGTGCTTTCGAGTTCGAGCCGACTCATCTCGTAGTCTCAACGCTGTGACTGACCACGAGGAACTCATTGCCGCCGCCACCGTCCTGCTCTTACGGGACGCTGGCGATGACATCGAGGTGCTCATGCTGCGTCGGAACTCAAAGATCGCGTTCGGCGGCATGTGGGTGTTCCCGGGTGGTCGAGTTGATGCTGACGAAATGGGTGATGATGTGCTCGAGTCAGCTCGCACCGCGGCGGCTCGCGAGACCATGGAGGAGGCCGGTCTCGACATCGACGCGTCCGCTCTGGTGACCTGGTCGCATTGGCAGCCGCCGGCGATGAAAGACATGACGGCCGGAAGCAAGGGCCCGATTCGTCGATTCAGTACCTGGTTCTTCGCGGGCGACGCTCCTGCCGGCGATGTGGCCATCGACAACGGGGAGATCCACGAGCACGCGTGGCTGACCCCAAGTGACGCCATGGCGAAGCACCAGGCTGGCGAGATCGAGCTTGTCCCACCCACATGGCTGACCCTGTATCAGTTGGTCGAACACGACACCGTCGCCGCCGCCCTTCGTTGGGCTCAGACCACCGAGTCAGCCCGATTCTGGACCAAGCCGCTCAAGGGCGGAGCCAAGACTCTGGTCTGGGAGGGTGACGCGGCCTATGAGTCGCTCGATCCGACAGCGACCGGCGCCCGAAACCGGTTAGTGCTCCATCCTGAGGGTTGGGTCTACGAGAAGACAGACGGCTAGCCCGGTCAACACCGAGTGAGCGGCCGAGATGACGACAGAAGGACAAGAACATGTGCCGCAATATCACAACCCTTCGAGGACTTGCCCCCGAAGCGACCGCCGAGGAAATACAGGCAGCCGCTAGGCAGTACGTTCGCAAAGTCAGCGGTATTCGTGAACCTTCGGCCAGCACAGCGGAGGCCTTTGACCGCGCGGTTGAACTCGTCACGGCGGCCACCGCCGAGCTGCTCGGTGGTCTGCCACCTCGGCGACGGCCTCCGCGTACCGTGCCGCCGTTGCGTCGCTTGAACCAGTCGGCCTCCTAGGCGAGAAATCGCCTAGGAAACAGCGGGCCAAGCGAACGGATTCGCTGGTCAGCGGTCACATCGGACGGTGGCCCAATGTTGTTACCATGAGGTTCTCTTGCTCGTGCCCATTCCGGGGTCTGGGCCGAAATACAACAAACTGGAGACCCTTGTGGTCAGTTCTACCGTCCACGACGGCGCGCCCGCCGTGCCATCGTTCGCCGATCTTGGCGTTCCCGACGACCTCGTTGCCGTCCTCACCCGACAGGGCATCGAGACCCCATTTCCTATCCAGGTCGCGACGATTCGTGATGCCTTCGCCGGTCGCGATGTTCTGGGTCGAGCGCCGACTGGCTCGGGAAAGACCCTGGCCTTTGGTATCCCGGTCATTGCCGCCCTGACCAAGGCGAAGCCGCGCCGTCCGACCGGCTTGATTCTGTCACCTACCCGTGAATTGGCCGAACAGATCCGACGGGAGCTTCAGCCGCTGGCCAGCGTTCGCAATCGCAGCCTGCTGGCCATTTATGGTGGGGTCGGTTTTCGCGATCAGCTGCAGGGGCTGCGCAACGGCGCCGATTTGCTCGTCGCTTGCCCCGGTCGCCTTCAGGATTTGCTGAACCAGGGTGAAGTCTCGCTTGACTCCGTCACCTCGGTCGTGGTTGATGAGGCCGATCGAATGGCCGACATGGGCTTTCTGCCTGCAGTTCGTCAACTTCTGGACCTCACCAGCACCAAACGGCAAACGGTGCTGTTCTCGGCCACGCTTGGCAAAGAGGTGCAGGTGCTCACGAAGGCTTACCAGAGCGACCCTGTAACGCACGAGGTTGGTGAGGTCGACCCAGATCTCTCGCTGGTGAATCACCGTTTCATCAAGACGCAGCAAGCGATCAAGGTGCCGCTTGCCGCCCAGGTCATCGCCGAAACTGGCCCCACGGTGCTGTTCTGCCGAACCCGTCATGGTGTTGACCGGGTGGCTCGACAACTCAAGGACGCTGGGGTCCGAACTGGCTGGATCCACGGTGGACGCAGCCAGAACCAACGTGATGCCGCGCTGCACGCCTTCACGACTGGTCGTGTCCAAGCGCTCGTCGCTACTGATGTAGCTGCTCGCGGTATTCACGTCGACGGGGTTCAGTGCGTCATCCACTTTGATCCTCCTGAAGACGACAAGGCGTACGTGCATCGATCGGGTCGCACCGCGCGTGCGGGTGCACGCGGCACCGTGGTTTCGTTCATCAACTCGGATCAGGTGAAGGACACCAGCAAGCTGCAGCGTCAGCTCTCCCTGCCGGCGGCTTTCGAAGAACAGCCGACAGACCTCGAACCCGTTGCTGTTACCAACCGCGGCCGCGGAGGCACGGTGATTCCTGCCAAGGGTGGCGGTGGTTCTAACTCTTCGCACACAGACCGGCGACCGCCGGGTCGGTCTCGCGACCAGTCGGCGACCCACGCAGATCGCCGACCCCGCCAGGTCGACCGACCCGGCGACGGGGAGCGGGCTCGTACCGACGATCCGTCACCGGCACGACGGGAGTCGGGTCGCGCAGAGACCGTCGAGCGCACCGATGAGAACGGTGAGACGTTCCGCGACTGGACGCCACCGAAGAAGCGCTCGAACCAACGAAAGGGCGTGTCGTCGGCACGCGACGGGAAGAAGCGCGGTGGCCCCGGCAATCCGATTGGTAAGCGCACCGGTAAGCCCCGGGTGAAGAAGAAGGCCGGCGCCGGGCCGGGTGGCCATCGCAAGGGGAGTTCCCCCAAGGGCGGGTCTTCTCGCGGCAGTTCTTCTAAGGGCTAGTTCACGTAGGCGATCTGATACCGCCGGCCGAGATCGGTAAGTAGCTCGTTGGCAATTGATCCCGCCCGATCGGCGACCTCGTCGATCGGGCATCGATCGCCGATGAGCTCGACGGGAGCACCTAGCCACAACGCGGCGTCGGGTACATCCGTGACGTCGATGGTGATGAGGTCCATTGAGATTCTCCCCGCGATTGGAACCGCATGGCCGGCAAGGTGAGCGACGCCGGTACCGGAGCCAGAGCGTAGGAAACCATCGGCATAGCCAACGGCGATTGTGGCGATACGGCCGACTCGTTCGACGGTGTGTGTCGCGCCGTAACCAACGACGTCGCCGATGTCGACGGGGCGCACCTGCAAGATGGGGGCCTCCAGGGTGGCAACGGACGACATCGGATTCGGCTGGTCTGGTGTGGGGTTTCCTCCGTACAGCGCTATGCCGGGGCGGACGAGATCGAAGTGGTATTCCGGCCCAAGGAATATTCCGGAAGAGTTGGCCAGTGAGGCCGTGCCGATGGTGAGACTCGAACGGAGCTGGCGGAACAGGGCTAGCTGGTCGCCCGACTGGTCGCTGCCGGGCACATCAGCCGAGGCCAGGTGACTCATGACGTGGACCACATCGAGGCCATCGAGCAGTGAAGGATCTACCAGCAATTGCTCGGTCTCATCTGGCGGTAGCCCGAGACGGCTCATACCCGTGTCGAGATGAACGGTGGCCGGCAGTGCCCGACCGAGCTGGTCACCCAGAGCCCGCCAGGTCGTGATCTGCGCAAGGCTGTTCAGTACCGGTATGAGACCGTGAGCCTCGAGCTCGCGTTCGGTTCCCGGCATGGCACCGTTCAACACGTGAATCTGGGCCCCTGGCAACGCGGCGCGTACCTCGATGCCTTCGGAAAGATGAGCAACGAAGAACACCGCGCATCCCTCAACGGCCAGCGTCGCGGCCACCTCGACAGCGCCGAGCCCGTACCCATTTGCCTTCACCATGGCGGCAGTGATGGGGCCATCGACCTTGGACATCAGCAGCCGGTAGTTCGCTCGGATCCGACCAAGGTCGATGGTGAGTTCGCTGGCGGTGAGAATTCGATCGGACATCGTGAAGGTTCTTACACTACCGCTCATGGAAATCACCGCCGGTCTCGACTACGTGCGCAAAAACAGTAGAGCCGTTCTCGCAACAACTCGCTCTGACGGCACGCCTCAGATGTCACCCGTCACCCTGGCCGTCGTCGATGACCGAATCATCATGAGTACCCGCGAGACGGCGTACAAAGTGAAGCAACTTCGGGCCGACCCCGTTGCCTACCTCTGTGTGTTTCCCGACAAATGGCTGGGGCGCTGGGTGCAGTTGAATTGCACTACCGAGGTTGTCTCGCAGCCCGAAGTAGGCGACTTGTTGGTCGAGTACTTCCGGACGCTCCGCGGCGAACATCCTGACTGGGACGAGTACCGCCAGGCCATGGTCGACGATCAGCGCTGCGTCGTGATCTTCGATGTCGTCAAGGCCGGACCGGATCTCCAGGGATGATCCAACACGTACCAACCGAGCGACGGGTTGATGCCGGCTCGGTTTCCTTGGGTTGCCTCGAGTACGGCTGTGCCGATGCGCGGCCCCTGCTCATGTTCCACGGGCTTGCCGATTCGGCATGGAGTCTCGATCCACTCGCCCAGGAGCTGGCAGCGCACTTCCATGTGTTCAGCTTCGACCTGCGGGGCCATGGACGTAGCGACTGGGGGGCGTACACCTTGGCCCATCTTGTAGGTGACATCAGGGGGGTAGTCGAGACGCTCGACGTCGTTGATCCGATTCTTGTTGGTCACTCACTGGGAGGGCAGTCGGCCGCTCAGTTCTGCGGTCTCTATCCCGAGTTACCGAGAGCTCTCGTATTGCTGGAAGCGCTCGGCCCGCCGCCGAATCGAAAGGCTGAGGCCGATCCCGACGGGCATCAGCGTGAGTACTTCCGCCACATCACCGAGATGGTTCGTCAACCGGCCAAGCATCGTGTCCAGCCTGACCTCGAGACTGCGGTTGCCCGCTTTCGGAGTGTCCATCCGTTGCTCTCCGAGGAGCGCGCTCGGTTTCTCGTCGAGAAGAACACGCTCGAGCAAGCCGAGGGTGAACGTGAATGGCGACTCGATCCCGACACCCGCGATTGGTTGGCCGGCCACGACTTCCAACGAGCCGAGCAGCGTTGGGGAGGGGTCACCTGTCCCACCCTGGCGGTGCTGGGCACCGACTCGTGGGACCGTTTCTGGCAACCCAACATGATCATGAGCGCCGATCTTGATGGGCCCATGTCAGACGCGGAGCTGCAGCGTCGACTCTCGAAGTTTGCCGACGCACGGCACGTGATGCTCGAGGGAGCGGGTCACATGCTGCACTACGACCAACCGGAAGCGCTTAACAATGTGGTTGTCGACTTTCTGGGTCGGCTCTCGACCTGACGTCAAACAGCTGATTCACAACACCCTTACTGCCTTCCGGGAGGGAGCGGGCGAGGACATGGGTCTTCTGCTGGACCTCACCGACCATTGTCGACGGTCATCTTGTGCTCGATGACACGCCCGGTTGGGGCACTGAGCCCGACGAAGCCGCCGCCATCGCCGCCCACCCACCCAAACCCGGTCCCGGCTTCCTCGTGAACCGACGGAGCTGAGCCGAGCTCGACTCCATCGCGAAGACAGAATTTATATCGGGGGCCACTGCCGCCGATGAGAACAACGTGACTTCGATAGCGCAAGACACGGCGCCGCCGCGGACCCCGACGCCGGAGTGGAAGTCGCTGGGGTACGTTCCGGCGCTCGACGGTATTCGGGCGATCGCGGTCATCGTGGTCTTGGCTTATCACGGTGACTGGTTCTTCTTGGAGGGAGGATTCGTCGGGGTCGACGTGTTCTTCACGCTGAGCGGATTTCTGATCACGCGCCTGCTCGTCGACGAGCATCACCGATGTGGTGGCGTGGCGCTGAAGAACTTTTACATCCGACGTGCCCTCCGGCTCTTCCCTGCACTTCTGGGCTTGCTAGCCGGCGTATGGCTGGCGGCGGCGTTGCTGGAAGTGCCGTCGATCGAGGACCGTTTGGCACCGCAGAGTTTGTGGGCCCTGTCCTACGTGGCGAATTGGCACGACGTCGTCACCGGGACTCATGGCGGCCCTTTCAGCCACCTTTGGTCACTAAGCGTCGAAGAGCAGTTCTACGTTGTGTGGCCGATCGCTGCGGTTCTGCTTTTCCGACGTTTTGGTGTCGACGCTGTACGTCGCACGGCCGGCACGCTCGCTGTGTCGACCGGGTTACTCACCGCCGCCCGTTACTGGGGTGGAGCATCGGGGTTCGATCTGTACTTCGGGACCCACTCTCACGGTGGCGTGCTTCTTCTTGCCGGTGCGTGGCTCGGGGCGTCCCCGGCCCTTCTTGCCTCGGTTCCCCGCCAGCTTGGACGTCGGCTCATGGTGCTCGGCGTCGCCGGTGTGTTGACGATCTCGTTCCTACCGGATCGCTTCGGCGCTCTTCATGCCGGCTATGGCTACGTCCCGATCGGGATCTTTTCGCTCGCCCTTATTGTCGGTGCAGTTGCCTACGACGGTCCGTCGCCGCTGACCTGGGCGCCGTTGCGGCAGATCGGTCGTTCCTCGTACGGAATCTACCTCTGGCACATTCCCATGTTCGCCATCTCCGCCGCCATCGTTCCCGATGTCGATCCCCGCATTCGCGTCATCATCGGCACCGCAGCTGCGGCCACACTCTCGCACTGGCTTATCGAACAGCCGGCGCTTCGCCTGAAGCGTCGTTGGGCTTGAGCTCAGAACCGGGTCGCCTCGCCGGCCGCGAGACGGGATCGAAGGGCTCTCTTCTCAGCCCACGGGTCGGGGTGCTTGCTGCCCTCCTCCTTGTTGCGTTCGCTGTATGGATCCAAGCGCGGGCCAGCGACCCCAAGCCGCTGACTCCGTTGGCGGCGGGAGCGAACGGTCAGCTCGACATCCGCTACTCAGATCATTCCGATCGCAACCTGCTCGATGTTTACACTCCCGCCACAGACGGGCCGCACCCCGTGATCATCTGGTTGCATCCCGGTGGCTGGATCCGGGGGGACAAGGCGGCGTCGATACCGATCTGGGATTGGACCGATCGAGGATACGCAGTCGTGGCCGTGAACTATCGGTACGCCCTTGCCCCTGACACGGTGGTCGAAGGAGCCGAGGATGCAATCGCGGCAACGCGTTATGTGTTCGAACATCACGCAGACTTCGACTTCGACGTCGATCGGATCGGGGTCTTCGGATTCTCGGCCGGGGGTCACCTGGCGGCAATGGTCGCCACGACCGACCTCCCGGTTGCCGCCGTCGCCGTGGCAGCCGCCCCAACCGATTTCGCACCGTTGCTGGATCCGGTCGATCGGTTCTTCGATGGTCGAGTCGGCACCGACATCGCCGCCTGGGCCCGAACACTGCTCGGATGCTCCGATTCGGCCGACTGCGAGAACGTGGCCGCCAAAGTGAGCCCCAGCCAGCTCGGCGCTGGCACCGCGCCGATTCTCGTTGTGCACGGCGACCAGGACAACATCGTGGCCGTCGCCCATGCGACCCGCTACGCCGATCACCTGATGAGCCGTGGCGCCGACGTCGAAGTCGTCATCGTGCCCGGCGGCGGCCATAGCCCCCACGTGGAACTAGGGGGCATCGACGTCTTCTTCGACGAGCGGCTGCTTGATCGTTGACGGCTTCGGTAAGCCGACTCGACTTAGCTCAGCCCGGCCGCTGAGGCGAATGCCCGAAGCTCCCGTTCAACGTTGCCCGATGGTTGGAAGGCGACGTCGGTGATCCCCTGGGCGGCCAGATTCTCGAGTCGTCCTGGTAGTTCCGCCCCATGGCATGTGAGCGGAGTAACGAACATCGAGTCGCCGGTGATGACCTCGCGGTCGATGGGGTTGAGCTCGGTCAGATGGCCCGAGTGAAGTTCGAGATGCCGAGTCTCGGCCGGGAGGGCGTTGGCCAGTTCGAGGAATCGCTCGGCGTTGGGAAAACCCTCGAGCCGCGGGTCGGCTTGTTCGAGGAAGGCGTGATAGGCGACGGCAACTCCGGGCCCTGCGGTGTCGATCACGCGAGGGCTGTCGACGGTCTCATCGTCGTCCATGATCGTGCCGAAGCCAAGAAGAACGACGTCGTCGATGTCGTTGTAGTCGGCGTCGGGTCGGGGTCGGGAGGTGAAGACGCCGCAGCCAGCGTCGGCCGCGGCCTGAAGTCCGCGTGGGCCATTCACACCCATGATCCAGGGCACGTCAATCGGGCGGTCGACGGCTTGTCCGGGCCAATGCAACATCCGAGCAATCTTGCCGTCGATCTCGATCTCTTCGCCTTGAAGGAGCGCCCTGATCTGGCCGACCATGTCGGGGAAGTGCTTCCAGCTCAGTGGCTTTTGGCCCATTGCCCGCCGGCCGGTGAAGCCGGTGCCAGCGCCGATGATTACGCGGTCTTGGCCGACCAGGCCAACCAGGGTGGCGATGGCGGCTGCTGTGGCCATTGGATGACGTAAGGACGGAATCAGGACGCCTGGTCCTAGCCGGATGCGGTCGGTTCGGACCGCGGCCAGGGCCAGGGTCATCCAGCAGTCGAGCTGGAGGGCCGGGGTGTCGTAGACCCAGGCGGTCTCGAAGCCCAGCTGCTCAGCGAGAACAATGTGGTCGGGGGTTTCCGGCACCGGGGGGAAGGCACAGGAGATCGTTGGCGTCACAGCAGATCTACTCCGAGGTCGTCATGGATGTCGTTGCGATCACTATCGCTGAGTCCGAGAGCGCTCGACAGTTCGCAGAGATACTCGGCTTCCTGCATGGTGTCGACGTTGATTGCAATCAGCGACACGGCGTAGGCCTCGGCCCGTAGTTCGGAGGGGATGCCGCCGGCCAGTACGGCTGCAGGCATCAGTGGGGCCGAGAGCTCGCCGCGCATAAAGGCTTGCTCGCTGGGCGAGATCTCGCCCAGCTCGGACATGATGATCGCCGACTCGGTGTCGTCGACATGGCCATCGGCCTTTGCCGCATTCACCATCGCCCGAATCAGTAGTTCGGCCTGGTTGTCGTCGAGCGCAGGGCCAGGCGCGACGTCGGAGGAATGGGTGTCGCCGCGTCCCGGCATCATGCCGCCGAGGCGCCGAAGCTGTGACCCGCCGAGGAAGGCGCCAGCGAGGCCGCCGATCATGCCGCCCGTTCGGCCGCCTCGTCCCCCGAGCAATGAACCCAACAGTCCGATCATGACGTATTCCTTCTTTCCCCGGCAAGCCGGGTGTCGCCCATACATCAGAGCATCGCCCTGCGCTCTGTCCCAGTCTAGTGGCTCACCCAGACCCACAGATTGGGCTTAGCGGCACGAGCTAGCCTTTCCGGCATGTCTTTCCCTTCAGATCTCGAGATTGCAACTGGCGCCACCCTGGCACCCCTTGGTGAAATTGCAGCCGACGCCGGAATTCCTGGTGAGTATCTGGAGCCCTACGGAACTGGGGCGGCCAAAATCAGCCTCGACGCCATCGACGTCATGGCCGCAGCCGGCCGACCGCGGGCGAAGTACGTGGTGGTATCGGCCATCACGCCCACCCCGCTTGGGGAAGGTAAGACGACTACCACCGTTGGACTTGGCCAGGCGTTCAAGCACATTGGTCGTACCGCAACCATTGCCATTCGTCAGCCTTCGATGGGGCCGACATTCGGTATCAAGGGCGGTGCAGCCGGAGGTGGCTACAGCCAAGTGGTACCGATGGAGCTGCTCAATCTGCATCTCACCGGCGATATGCATGCCGTCACGGCAGCGCACAACATGTGTTCGGCCGCGCTTGACGCCCACCTCTACCACGGCAACACCAGTGGTCTCGATCCGCACAACATCACGTGGCGGCGGGTGCTCGATGTCAACGATCGCTCGCTCCGCAATATTGTTGTCGGTCTTGGCGGCCGCCTTGACGGAATCCCTCGTGAAACCGGATTCGACATCACCGCCGCTTCGGAGGTGATGGCCACCCTGGCCCTCTGTACGTCGTTGCAAGATTTGCGGCAGCGGCTCGGTCGAGTCGTCGTTGGCTACACCAAGGGCGGCGATCCGGTGACGGCCGAGGAGATCGAAGTGGCAGGCGCCATGACGGTCATCCTGCGTGAGGCCATCAAGCCCAACCTGATGCAAACGCTCGAGAACACTCCGGCGTTGGTTCACACCGGACCGTTCGGCAACATAGCGACGGGCAACAGCTCGATCGTCGCCGACCGCATTGGCATCTATTCCGGAGACTTTCTTGTCACCGAAGCTGGCTTCGGGGCCGATATGGGGGCCGAGCGCTTCTTCAATATCAAGTGCCGAAACTCAGGCCTCGACCCCGATGCCGCCGTTTTGGTCGCGACGGTTCGAGGTCTCAAAGCCCATTCGGGCAACCACAAGATCGTGGCCGGCCGCCCCCTTCCCGAAGCCATCCTGGCCGAGAACCCAGACGAAGTTCATCAAGGCGGCGACAACCTACGCAAGCAACTCGAGAACATGAAGTTGCATGGCTGCACACCGGTGGTCGCCATCAACGTCTTCCCCGGCGATCACGAAGGTGACATTGCCGCCATCAAGGAGATTGCCGACGAGTATGGGGCTCGGTCGGCAGTGGCCCGTCACTTCTCCGAAGGAGGACGCGGCGCAACCGAACTGGCGGAAGCGGTCGCTGATGCGAGTGACGAGGAGAGCCACTTCCAGGTGCTTTACCCGGATGAGATGCCTCTGCGAGACAAAATTCGCACGGTGGCCCAGAAGGTGTACGGCGCAGATGACATCGACATCAGTCCCACCGCGAACAAGCAGCTCGATACGTTCGAGAAGGCCGGGTTCGGGCATTTGCCCGTGTGTATCGCCAAGACGCACCTGTCGATTTCCTCCGACCCTTCGCTGAAGGGGGCGCCGACCGGCTGGACCCTCCCCGTCCGAGAGGTTCGGGCATCGGTTGGCGCTGGTTTCGTCTACCCAATCTGCGGCGACATGCGCACGATGCCTGGCCTCGGCGCCACTCCAACGCTGCAGAAGATCGACATCGATGCCAACGGGGACATCGTCGGCCTGTCCTGACATTTCGGTCTGGCTCTGAAGCCGAGAACAATGATGAGGCCTGCTAGCTGACAGGCAGGTTCCGCTTCGACTACGAATACGCCGTGACATTGTTGGCCCAGCGGATCTTTGATGCCATGGCCAACGGCGCGGTCTACGCCTCGTTGGCTGTCGCCTTGACGATGGTGTTTCGTGCCAGCGGCATCTTGAATCTGGCCCAGGGCGAAATGGCCATGTTCTCGTCGTACATCGCCGCATTGCTGAGAAGCGACTTTGTTGATCCCGCGTCCGGCGATTTGTCAAGCAGGCCGTTCTTTGGATCGGGTCTTTTCAGCGCTCTTGGCACACCCTGGCCGGTATGGGCTTCGATCCTCGGTGCCATGGTGTTCGGTGCTGTTCTTGGTGCCGTGGTGCAACGTTTCGTCATTGCCCCGATCGACGGCGTCGACCCGCTACCGGCAGTAGGCGCTCTGTTGGGCCTATTTTTGTTGTTCCGGGGTCTCGCCATCAAATGGTGGGGTGGGACACTTCGAGCAGTCGGATCGCCGTTCCCGAACACCATCGATGATCGCTTCGACCTTCTCGGCGCCCGGCTTCGTTTCGAAACCATCGGTATCGTCGCCACTCTTCTGGCCGTCTTGGTCTTGTTAGGCCTTGTCCAGAGCCGCACCAAAATCGGTCTTGCGTTCCGTGCGCTCATCTCGAACCGCACCAGCGCAGAACTGGTCGGGATCCGGGTCGGCGCAGTGCTGATGGTCGGATGGGCCATTGCCTCGGCCCTCGGAGCACTCGGCGGCAGTTTGATCGCAAGCCAACTGCGAGTCGGGCCAAACATGATGGCGCGGCTTCTGGTGTTCGCCTTGGCCGCAGCCATCCTTGGAGGACTTGGGAACCCGGTCGGTGCGGTTGTGGGCGGCTTTGCGTTCGCTCTACTCGAGACGCTTCTGGTTGGTTACGTGAGTTTCATATCGGCCGACGTGGCCCTGGTGTACACACTTGGGATTCTGATCCTGGTGCTCGTCATACGACCGGGCGGCATCTTTGGTACCCAGGCGACGGTGAAGGTCGATCGGGTATGACCGAAGCATCGCCTATCCCATCGCCTCCATCGATCCTTCCCCGTCGGCAGCAGGTGTATTTGGTTGTGGTTGGGCTGGTCGCCTTGGTCGCCGTTCCGATGTTCGGATCGGTCGTGCTGATCCTGCGGGCCACCGAAATCTTTGTGTTCATGGTCGCCTTCGCCGGACTGCATATTCTGTCGGGGCGCCTCGGGCTCATCTCGATCGGTCACGGCGCGTTTGTTGGCATCGGGGGTCTCGGAGCGGCTCACGCCATCGCCGATCTGGACTTGCCCTATCTCCTGGCCCCTTTGACCGGAGCCATTACCGCGGCCGTTGTCGGGGCCGTCATTGCCTTCCCCAGTCTCCGACTGCCCGGGGCCTATCTGGCCTTACTCACCGTCGCAGTTGCCATGGCGCTGCCGATTGCCATGCGTCGCATTGATGGTCCACTGGGAGTCCGGGTAGAGGGCGATCTGGTACCTCCCGGATGGACCGGCCTGTCCCGCAGCCAGGACGATCTGTGGCAGTACCTTCTGGTCGTTGTCATTGGTTCAGCCGTTGTGCTGCTGGTGCATCGCATGATGGAAGGTCCGTTTGGCCGAGCGCTGTTGGCGGTGCGTGATGAGCCAATGGCTGCGGCGTCGTTCGGTATCAATGTTCCTCGCACCCATCTGCTGGGTGTCACCTTGTCGTCGGCACTAGCTGGCTGTGCCGGTGGGCTCCTGGTGTACGCCACTCCGTTTGTTTCAGGCAGCGAGTTCCCCTTCGAGCTCTCGCTTTCGATGTTCGCCCTGATGGTTGCCTTCGGGTCGACCGCTCTGTGGACCTGTGTGCCGGCCTCGATCACGTTGGTGATGCTGCCCGTGTTCCTGGTCAACCGGGGTTGGGCCATCTGGGAACCCATCATTTATGGGGTGTTGTTGTTGCTGATGACCCGGATCTCGCGGGGCCAGGGGCTGGCTTCGTTGCTTATGAACACCCGCCGGGCGCCACGTTTCGGGAAGGTCTCCGAAGCTCTTTCCCGGTCGGCCGAGACCGAGGCTGAGTCATCTGGCATCGTTGTGCTCGACGCAGGCCCCAACCCGCCCTCAGGTCGAGGCAACCGCAGGTGAGTGCGTGGCTGAAATGATTGCGTGGCTGAAATGAGTGTGTGGTCCAACTGGTCTGGCCGCCAGACCGCCAATCCAAGCCGCGTCATCAGCCCGGCCTCTGAGGCCGAGTTCGTCGCTGGCATAGAGCAGGCTCGAAACGACGGTGTCCCGCTTCGGGCTGTTGGTGCGGTGCACAGCCACAGCCGAGTGGCCGCCACCGATGGCGTGTTGGTCGAGACCGACAACTGGCGGGGGCTGGTTGCGGCCGACGTGGAGCAGAAGCGAGCAGTGTTGCGGTCGGGCACCCGCGTTTTCCAGGCCGGGCCGCTCCTGTTCAGGCAGGGCATGGCGTTGCACAACCAGGGTGACATCGACCGACAATCGATCGGTGGTGCTATTGGCACGGGAACGCACGGAACCGGCCCACGCTTGCAGAACTTCTCGGCCGCTGTGCGCGGGCTGCGGGTTGTGCTGGCCACGGGTGACATCGTCGACTGCTCGCCGCATTCCGAGCCTGACCTGTTTGAGGTGGCCCGTCACTCGTTGGGTGGCGTTGGCATCGTCACCACCGTTGACCTGGCAGTTCGCGACGCCTACAAACTGCGCGAAACTCAGTGGTTCGAGCATCCCGACGATGTTTTCGGGCGGATCGATCAGCTCATCGCCGACAGCAGGCACTTTGAGTTTTTCTGGGATCCCAAGCGGGATAGCTGTGTTTGCAAGTCTCTGGCGGAGACCGACCAGCCTTCGGAAGAAGGCGGGTCACTCGCGACCGAAGTGCTTTCCGACAACCAGCGAGTTGGCTGGAGTCACGAGATCATTTCGAGTGAGCGCAATAACCTGCACACCGAGATGGAGTATTCAGTTCCCGCCGAGTTTGGGCCGGCCTGCTTTGCCGAGTTACGAGCCTTGATCCACGAACGGTTCCCAGATCTGGCCTGGCCGCTCGAGTACCGAACGCTGGCATCGGATGACTTGTGGATTAGTACTGCGTCCGGTCGCGAGACCGTCACCATCTCGGCTCACGAAGACATCGCTCTCGACGACCGTGTGCTCTTCGAGGCATGCGAAGAGGTGTTCCGCCGTTACGGCGGCCGCCCTCACTGGGGCAAGGTCCACTTCCAGACCGGATCCGAGTTGGCTTTGGCTCACCCGAATCTCGAGCGTTGGTGGCAGACGCGAGACCGCTACGACCCTGACGAGTTGTTCGTAACTCCTGAGCTGGCTGCGCTGCGGCCGTAGCGAACGAGTTGCTGCACTCCTACGGACTACCCGCGGCCGACGTAGGGCATTGCACTCGCCTTGACGGTGAGGAACAAGATGTTGGCTTCGGCCGGCAACTCGGCCATGTGCACAACAGCGTTGGCAGCGTGGGCGACGTCCATCAACGGTTCAGGTCTGACCGACCCATCGGCTTGTGGCATGCCCTTCGGCATGCTTGCGGTAAGCGGCGACTCGGCATTGCCAATGTCGATCTGGCCGCACGAGATGCCAAACGGTCGACCGTCGAGATCGAGCGACTTCGTCAGGCCAGTGATGGCGTGTTTGGTACTGGTGTAGGGCGCCGAGTTAGGACGCGGTGTGTGGGCTGAGATCGAACCGTTGTTGATGATGCGGCCGCCCTGGGGCCGTTGCTGTTTCATGATGGCCACCGCTTGCTGAGCGCACAGAAACGAGCCGGTGAGGTTGACGTCGACAACGTGTTTCCATTGCTCGAACGTGAGCTCTTCGATTGGAACGGGTGGAGTGCCGCTTCCCGCGTTGTTGAACAGCAGGTCAAGTCGACCAAAGGTCGCCTGGTGTTCCTCGAACAGCGCGGCCACCGCGGTGGGGTCGCCGACGTCGGTGGTCACTGCTTTCCCCTTCTGACCGGTGGCCTCGATCGCGGCCACCGTCTGGTCGAGCAGCTCGGCCCGCCTGCCCGCGACCGTCACCGACCAGCCTGCGGTTGCCATGGCAATGGCCGTCGCCCGGCCGATGCCGCTGCCGCCGCCAGTTACTAGTGCCGTGCGTGTGATTTGCGGCGTGCTTGTTGGGGCTGTGCTCATTGGGGCCTCGCTGTTGTGGGTGTCGTACGATCGGGATGTCCACGAGTTCTAGGGGGTTTCGCCGTGCAGATCCAACGTCTCAACCATGTTGCCTACCGATGTCGCGATGCGAAGGAGACGGCTGACTTCTACAGCAGCGTCCTTGGGCTGAAGCTTGCCCACGTCATCACGCAGGACCGGGTCCCTTCGACACAGGAGTTGGCACCTCACGCCCACGTGTTCTTTGAGATGGGTGACGGCAGCTGGGTCGCGTTCTTCGACCTGGTCAACGAGCCCGAAGTCGACCAGGCCACCAACCCCGATTGGGCCCAGCATCTTGCGCTCGAGGTCGAGTCGCTTGATGCGCTGGAGGAAGCCCGACAGAACCTTGTTGCCAACGGTGTCGAGGTTCTCGGCCCCGTGGATCACGGTTTCATCCGTTCGATCTACTTCTACGATCCGAGCGGACATCGTCTCGAACTGACGACTCGCACCCTCATGGATGGCGAACTGGACAAGTTTGAGGGTGAGGCCCGTGCCCTCATCGAGGAATGGACCGAGAAGAAGAACGCGAACAAGCCAACTGCCAACTCTGAAGGGGCCAACGCATGACCACACGAACCGAAGTTGTCAGTGCTGCGATGGACGACATCCGTCGTATCGAAGCCGATCTGGGGGTCACTCGGGACGGAGTCGAAGCCATTCGTGACCGACTCATCGAGATGAGCAACCACCGAGCACTCTTCTCACAGGAGGACTTCCCGCCGCCGGGCGACGATGTCGAGCAGAGCAGCTATCTCTACCGCCTAGCCCAGGACGCCGACGAGCGCTTTGCCTTGTATGCGCAGTCGAGCCGTGGCGGTGTCGAAACACCAGTGCACAACCACACAACCTGGGCATGCATTGTTGGTTTCCATGGCCAGGAGCACAATCGTTTCTTCGAGCGTTCCGACGACGGGGTCACCGAAATCCACGACCACGTTGTCGAGCGCGGCACCGGCGTGGCGATGCTGCCCGAAGACCTTCACTCGATTCACATCGAGGGCGAGGCGCTGAACTTCCACTGCTACGGCTTGGCCCTCGAGCGTCTCACTGAGCGCGACTACTACAACCCCACCGAGGGCATTTGGAAGAAGTTCCGTAGCGTGAGCGCCATTCAGGAAGCTCGTACCGGGCTTCAGAGCTGCTGATAGTCGACTGTTGATGATTGACTGTTGATGATTGACTGTTGATGATTGACTGCTGATGATTGACACGTTGCTGATTGAGACAGCCGCTCTCGCCGCTTGGTTGCTCGATGGCGAGGAACTTGCGCTGCTTGATGCTCGCGAACAGGGCGTCTATTTCCAGTCGCACCTTTTCCATGCTGCGTCTATGCCGCTGTCTCAACTCGAGTTATACCTGCCTCGCCAGGTTCCACGAAAAGACACGCGCATCGTGTGGTGCGATGACGGATCTGCGCCTGCTGGCACTGGTCTCGCTGATCAGGCGGCCGTTCGTGCCACCGCGTTGGGCTGGACCAGCAATCACGTACTGGTTGGTGGCACCGCGGCCTGGGGGGACACCGGGGGCGAGCTCTATTCCGGAGTGAACGTGCCATCCAAGGCGTTCGGCGAGTACGTCGAGCACACGTACGGCACGCCTCGGCTCAGTGCAACGGAGTTGAATGAACGTCTGACTCGCGGCGACAAGATGGTTGTGCTGGACTCGCGCCCTATCGAAGAGTTTCGCAGTATGAGTATCCCCGGTGCCACCGACTGCCCCGGCGCCGAGCTTGTTCACCGCGTCAAGGAGGTCGTTTCCGACTCTGACACCCTCGTTGTGGTGAATTGCGCTGGGCGCACCCGCAGCATCATAGGATCGCAGTCGCTCATCAACGCTGGCCTCGAAAACCCTGTCGTTGCTCTCGAAAACGGAACGATGGGCTGGGAGCTGGCCGGGTTCGAAGTCGATCGTGGACGCGATGTTCACGTGTCTGATCCCGATGAGTCGAGCCGGCAATGGGCCGAAGCAGCGGCAGCATCTGTTGGCAAGCGCTTCGGCGTGCGCGAGGTTGATCATGATCAGCTGAACCAATGGCAGGCCGACGTTTCTCGAACCACCTTTGTGCTCGATGTCCGAACTCCAGGCGAGTTCGAGGTGGGGCACCTGCCGGGCAGCTCGAACGCTCCCGGCGGACAGCTGGTGCAGGCCACCGACGAGTATGTTGCCACCCGCAATGCCCGTCTGGTGCTGGTTGACGACAACGGGGTACGAGCCACGATGACGGCATCGTGGCTTCGCCAGTTGGGATGGCACGACACGTTTGTCCTTACCGCCGCCCTGCGCGACCAAACGCTCGAAACTGGTCGTTTGCCCCGTCCGAACGTGCCGACGGTTCCCACCATCAAGATTTCTGAACTCGCGGACCGCCTCGACGAGGACGGCCTCGTTGTGCTCGATGTAGGAACCAGCCTGAAGTATCGGCGCAAGGGCCACATCCCGGGTGCGTGGTGGGGGGTACGGAGCCGAATGGCCGAGGCCCGAGCTGCCATTGGGGACGCCGCCGTTGTGGTTGTGGCTTCAACTGATGGTCTGCTGGCCAAGCTGGCGGTGACTGAGGTGCAACAAGCGTGGCCCGAGGCCGAGGTGCTTGCACTCGCCGGTGGCAACAAGAGTTGGCGTCACGCTGGCCACGACATGGAGCCTGGGTTTGACCGGCCGACGACGTCGGCCGACGATGTCTGGTACAAACCCTACGACCACGACGATGGCAGCGCCGAGAAGCACATGCAGCAGTACCTCACGTGGGAGATCGCGCTAGTTGACCAGGTCGACCGAGATCCAACGGTGTCGTTCCCGGTCTTCGACTAGCGCTGTTCGACTAGCGAGTCTGTTTGGCGATCATCCAGATGCCGCCCGCAACAGCGAAGACTGCGAAGATCAGCAGGATCAAGCCCAGCATGCCGCCGATGAAGGGGATCCAGCCAAGGGCCCATCGCAGAATGAGGGCCGCGATCCCGGCAATGAGAAGGGTGACGCCTGGTCGCTTCACGGTCGTGTCCATTGATGCTCCATTGTTTCCTGTGGTTAAGAATGCACGGTGTTGATCGATAAGTGAAGTGAAAGAGTTCCCATCTCGCGTCGGAGGAACCACTGCCTATGACCGCACCTGTCACCCTCACCGCTATTTCCCCCTTCGCCTGGGAACACCCAACCGACCGTGCAGCCCTCGGGGCGCTCCAGCAGATTCCGGGCTTTGACTCACTTCTGCGCAAGGTCGTCGGCACCTTTGGAGAGCGCAACATTCGCATGAGCTACCAGGCTGAAGCGATCAAAGTCGGTCCGAATCAGTATCCCGACCTTCACCAGATGTTGGTTGAGGTCTGTCGAGTTCTCGATACGGAGGCGCCACCGCTTTACATTTCCCAGACACCTCTGGCGAACGCTGGTGCGGTTGGGATGGACCATCCGTTCATCGTGATCAACTCGTCGTTGGTGGAGCTGGCGACCCCGATCCAGCTTGCGGCCGTGCTGGGCCACGAGGTTGGGCACGTCATAAGCGATCACGCGCTCTACCGAACCCTGCTCTTCTTGTTGCTTGATTTGGCTCGGCCCGCCGTCCCACTGGTGAGCCAGGCGATGTTGCCGATCACGTTGGCCCTCCAAGAATGGAGCCGCAAGGCTGAAGTCTCGTGCGATCGGGCCGGCCTCCTGGCCGTACAGGATCTTGATGCTTCCTTTGGAGTGTTGGCCACGATGGCCGGTGGCGTTCGTGGGCGAGCGGGTGAGCTCGACCTCGATGCTTTTAAGGCGCAGTCGGACGAGCACATGGACGTCGAAGGTCTCACGGCGTTCTACAAGTTCATGGGCACCATTGGGCGTACGCATCCCTATCCCGTTGTTCGGGTGGCCGAACTACGAAAGTGGGTCGATAGCGGCGCGTACGAGACCATCGTCGGCGGAGACTACGCAAAGGTCGGGGACGACCACCCTTATCGCGCCGACGCTGCGACCGCCGGTCGCAACTTCTCCGAGACCGCTTCGCAGGTTTTTGAAGACACCGAGCAGTACGTCAACAAGGCCTTGCTCGGGGTGGTTGAACGGGCTCAGAATTTCCTCGACGACCGCAAGGACTAATCGGTACGTGGGGCTCAACCGGCCCAGATAACGGCGACCTCTTTGCGAAGGGCCGAAGCCAGCGCTGCGGCGACGATGTGTTTTCCGTTGGCCGGGTCGACTACGGGAACCGTGGTCGCGGTCAGCTTGCCGTCTGCGCTGGCCGCATCAATCGTGAGTGTGTGAGGTTCGTTGGCTGCGGGCTGGCGCACCGTGGCACTGGTGTGGTGAACATCGAGGCCGGCCAGGGCGGTGGCCACGGCGACATTGAGATGGTTGGGATGTCGGGTGGCTGCCTGGGCCACTGTTCCTTCGAACACGGTGTGGGTGGTGTCGCCAGCCGGGACGAGATCGATGGTCACATGAACGCTTGCGTCGTAGCCTGACGCCAACGTCGAGACAGCGTCGAGCCCACCGATCGCACCGGATATCACGCGCAGCCGGTGGCCGTTGGAGGCACCGGTTGTCTCGAGGGTCGACCGAAGCTCGGTGTCGAGCAAAGCGGTGCCGCTCACGGTCCAGACGTCGGACTGGGCCAGTGCTCGAGCGCCATGTTCGGCGAGCGCCGGCGGCCCAGCGGCCTCGATGACCAGGTCACAGACGTTGGCAAAGAACTCGTCAGCGTCGTCGGTCACGTTTAGGCCTGTTGCGGTCGCACCGATGGTTCGTGGTGAGCGAGCGAGAACAGCCGACAATTTCCAGCCGGGCAGCTCACCTCGTGCCAGTTGCCGCACGAGCGGCCCACCGATGCCTCCGCAACCGATGAGCCCCAGCGTGCGTTCTCCTGAGATCACGCTGCGACGCAGGTGCCAGCGACGCTGGAAATAGACGTGCCTCGGCGAGGCTCGCGGATCTGGTGGCGGTCGTAGCCGTTGGTGACGTACCCCAGCGACAGGCCACTCACGGGATCGGCCCATGCCAGCTGACCGCCGGCGCCCGGATGTCCGAAGGCCTGAGGGGAAACGGTTCGTCCGAGGCCTCGCATGTTTGCCATGCCGTCGTCGCCGGCGAGGATCAGGCCGAGGCTTCGATTGGCGGGCACGCCCATGGGGTCTGGCAGGGTGTTGCGCACTTGTCCGGTGGCGTTGGCGAGGATGTCTGGATCCCAGATGCCGTGACTGTTGTGCAACAGCTCCTGGTAGAAGAGGGCCAGATCGCGAGCTCGGGCGTAGCCCCCGCCGCCAGGGACGCCAACTTCACGAGTGGCTGAGTCGTTGAACCGCTGGACCAGTTCGTCGTTTACCTCCGACGCTGGCAGTTCGCGTACCCCGAACGTCGCCTCTAGCTCGTCGGCGGTAGCCGGTTCACCCACCAAATGAAGGTCGGCGATGCCATCTTGTTGATCGTTTGCGATGCCGAGAATTCGTGGAAGACCGGCTGGCGTCGTGATGCGCTGTTCGACGACATCGCGATAGTCGCTACCTGTTACCCGGTCGATGATTTCCGCCAGTACCCAGTGAGCCGAGGTCGGGTGGTATTCGAACCGAGTCCCGGGTTCCCAGTTGAGGCGCCACTGAGCCATGCGCTCGACTCGGCTTGCTCGTTCGTTCCAGACCGGCGGACCCATCGGGGCATGGGGAAAGCCGGCGGTGTGCAGCATTACCTGTTCGACCGTGATGTCGGCTTTGCCGGCTCCAACGACTGTGGGGTCGCCCTCGCCGAATTCCGGGAAATAGGTGGTGACCTTCTCGGCCGCATCGACGGTACCGTCGGCCATCAACGTCCAGACGGCCGACGCAACGAATGGCTTGGTTGCAGAGAAGATGCAGTACTGGTGGTCGAGCGTCGCGTCACCGAAAGCTTCTTCAGCGACGATCTCGCCCTGGTACGCCAGCGCTACCTGTACCGATGGCAATAGGCCTTCGTCGACCTCGCGTCGGGCCCGTTCCAGAAGCTTGTTGACTTGTGCATCGTCGATCGCCATGGGCACAACGTAGAACGCTGACGGCCGCGGGCTCTACTTGAAGGGACCTCATCTCATACAATGACGCTATGACTTTCGACAGTGCCGTCACCGGACTCAAGGTGATTGATACCGATACTCATTGGTCGGAGCCAGCCGACCTATGGACGAGCCGGGCACCGGCCAAGTACGTCGACCGGGTGCCGCGCCTCACTGAGAAGAATGGGCGTCGTCGCTGGTGGTTTGACACCGACATCGCCATTGGCCTGCCGATCGCGTCAAGCGTGATTGATCCCGTTGGCAACAAAGTGATGGGTACGGCGTTCTTCGAGATGGACAACGACATGGTCCATCGGGCCAGCTTCGATGCCGAGGCCCGGGTCGCCATGATGGATGAGCTCGGTATCTACGCCCAGGTCATGTATCCGAACGTTGCCGGGTTCGGGAATCAAAAGTTCTTGAAGTCACCCGACGACATGCTGCGACTCATCAGCGTCCAGATCTATAACGATGCGCTGGCCGAGTTTCAAGAAGACACCGGTCAACGGGTGTTCGGTATGGCGCTACTGCCTTGGTGGGACCTGGCCGCCGCGGCGGATGAGATCAAGCGAGCGCACGCCAATGGGCTACGGGGCATCGTTACCTGTTCGAATCCCGAAGAAGCAGGCCTTCCTGATATGTCCCAGCCCGAGTGGGACGAGATCTGGCAGCTGTGTTCCGATCTTGAAATGCCGGTGAATTTCCACATTGGCTCATCCGACGGCAATCTCGACTTCTTCGGAAAGGCGCCCTGGCCTTCATTCAACGATGAACAAAAGATGGCGGTTGGCTCGGCCAACCTGTTCATGGGCAACGCCCGGGTCGTTGGCAACATGATTTACTCCGGTGTCCCCGAACGATTCCCCAACCTCAAGTTCGTGTCAGTCGAGAGCGGAATTGGCTGGCTGCCGTTCTTCCTCGAGTGCCTCGATCATCAACTGACCGAGACCGCACCGAGCGAGGTCGACCGTTTGTCGATGAAGCCGTCCGATTATTTTCGGCGCCAGTTCTTTGGCACCTTCTGGTTTGAGTCGGCCATGGTCAAAGCGGCCATCGACTTTCTCGGGCCCGACTGCCTTATGTTCGAGACCGATTTCCCCCACCCCACGTGTCTGTATCCGCGTGATGACCTTCGCCTTGCCACCACGCTGTCAGAGCTTGAACCCGACGTCATCACCAAGGTGATGCAAGACAACGCCTCAAAGCTCTACAAAATTCCGGTCTAGCTCTGGCTGAGCCTTGGCGAGGTCGGGTTGGTCCTCACGAGATCGCTGACGCTGCAGGCTGCCCGGCAACTGCCCTTTCGAGAATGACATCGAAGAGCGACAGCAACACATTCTTCACCGAGTGGCGATTTCGGGCATCGCAGTCGATCAGGAGCACGTCAGGGGGCAGTTGAAGTGCGGCTTGCACCTGTTCTCTGCTGTATGACTGCTCGCCGTTGAAGCCATTGAGGCCTATGACAAACGGGATGCCGCGGGACTCGAAGTAGTCAACAGCAAAGAAGGAATCGGCGAGTCGGTCCGAATCCACCAGTACTACAGCGCCCAGCGCACCGGTCACCAAGTCGTCCCACATGAATCCGAATCGATCCTCACTCGGCGTTCCGAAGAGGTAGAGGACGAGGTCGTTGTCGATCGTGATGCGACCGAAGTCCATGGTGCCGGCCGCGGTGGTCTTCGTGTCGACGACCGATGTGTCGTCGACGCCGAGGTTGGCCGAGGTGCCCGAAGCTTCAGTACGCAGCGGATCGATCTCCGATACTGAGCCAACGAATGTTGTCTTGCCGACGCCGAATCCGCCAGCGACCACGAACTTTGCCGAGACCTTTCTCTGGGGTTTCTGCTGTGTCATGGGGTCAGAGCCTCCGTACGCCATCGATGAGGCGTGAGATGAGTGCGACGTCTGCTGGTGTGCCATCGGTCGGGTCATGAGTGATTGTGCTGAATTGCTCAAGGTGACCGCTGGTGATGAGGTCGCCGACGATGACCTTCACGGTCCCGATCGGGAGGTTCAGGTAGGAAGAAATCTCGGCGATAGCGATAGATGTCTCGCAGAGAGCAAAAACAGGAGCCGCCTCGAACCGGAGAGGGCTTTGTTCGTGTTCGGTGATCTGCACCATGGTTTCCAGGCGCAGGCCCTCGACCGAGCTGCGAGTTCGACCGGACGTGACCAGGAACGGACGAATGAAGTCGTCCATTTCGCCGCCGGCGACCCGGTTCTCGTTGGTCTTGTTCATTGCGTCCCTCCTTAGACGGCCAAGCTGTTCTTGAGTTCGCCGATTAATTGGGGCGTCAGTACGCGACCGGCGCGTTCGGCCAAAAGCGTCATCTCATAGACGATGAGACCGATGTCGGCGTCCTTGCGAGCGACGACTCCCAGAACGGCGCCGTGGGTCATGTTCACGATCAGCAGATAGCTCCGGTCCATTTCGATGATCATTCGGTGAACGTTGTCCTCGGCGAAACACCGGGCAGCGGCAAGGGTGAGGCTCCCCAGTCCCGAGGTGATGGCGCCGAACTGATCGGCCGTTGCCTCGGGAAGACCTTCAGAGGCCGCCAGTTTCATGCCGTCAGCCGCCACCGCGAGGGCGTCGTCGACACCAACGGTTTCGACGACGAAGTTGTCTAGCAGCCAAGCGAACTGTTCGGTGTCGGAGTCGCTCATTGGTCCTGGATTCCTTCGTCGGTCGTCGGTCGTTCGCTGTCCTGAAGGCCTCGCGAAATGCCGGAACTGAGGGCCGACATCATGGATGAAAAGTCACCGGCACCGCTTGGGCTCGAGCTCTCAGCTGGGTCTGTGAGTGCCGGATTGGCGACGGGTTTGACGTCTGCGAGGGTTGCGCCAGCCCATCGGGTTGGAAGAACGGGTGGAGCGGGCTCGGCTAACCCGTGTGATTCCGAAGCCTCGCTCGCCGAGTTTTCGGTTGCTTGCGCTGTGGATTGTTGCTCGAACCGTTGACGGAGGTCGCTCACCTGGACCGTTGACGGGTCCGGGACGTTCTCGACCTCGCTGGCCGGGGGAGCGGGAACAGGCTGTTCGTTAGGTTCGACCTCGTCGACGAGATTGGTATTGCCGGGTCGGTCGATGTCAGCTTCGGCGTGGTCTTCGTCCATCTGGGCTCCGAAGCTCGCCGCGTCGGACGGGTTGTTCTCCTGTTCACCCTTGGCTTCGGTCAACGCCGCCAGTTCCGAGTCCAGGTCGTGAGGAGCGCCGAGTGGGCGCCCGTCTTCGACTTCTTCGACCGTTGATGCAACATCGGGGGTGGTCATGGTGGAGGGAAGTTCGATGCGGGCCATGACACCGCGCCCGGGCGCCTCTACGAGACGTACCTTGATGTCGTGTCGGTCGGCCAGTCGACTTACGACGAACAGCCCGAGGTTCCCGGTCGGCACCTGGTCGGGTGCGAGTGGGTCTTTGAGACGAAGGTTGATCTCGAGCAGCTCGTCCTCCGACATGCCGATGCCCTGGTCGAAAACGGTCAGGAGGTAGTGATCGCTTTCGTATTGACCGCTCACCAGGACCGGTGCATCTTCGCCAGAGAATTTCAGCGCGTTCTCTAGTAGCTCAGCCAGGAGGTGCGCGACGTCGGCAACGGCGTTGCCCTGTAATTTCGCATCGGCCAAGGCGGCGATGTTGATCCGCTCATAGCTCTCAACTTCACCGAAAGCAGCGCGTACTGCGTCCTCGATGTCTATCGGCTCGGTCCATTTGCGAGGTGTGTCCGCACCGGCGATGACGAGAAGGCTTTCGGCGTTTCGACGCATTCTGGTAATGGTGTTGTCGAGCTCGAACAGAGATTGGAGTGTGTCGGGGTCTTGCTCTTCTCGCTGGAGTTCGGTGAGCCCGGCCAGCGTTTGTTTCAGCAGCTGTTGATTTCGTCGACCGAGGTTCGTGCTCATCTCGACCAGAGCCCGCCGGTCAAGAATTTGTTCGGTCGCCAGTCCGTATGCCGTCACCTGTAGATGGTTGAAAACTTCCGCCAGCTCGCCGATCTCTCTATTGGAAGATGTGACGATGGGCTGGCTAGCAGGAAGCTCGGAAACGTCGTCGGTGTCACGTAGCCGGTTGACGAGATCGGGAAAGTCTACGTTCGCTACGTGATGGGCATCGACAAGCAGCGCTCCCAGCGGATTTGCGATCGAGCGGTAGATCATGAGGATGAGGCCGATACCAGCGACGACACCGGCGGAAGCAAGCAGTATGAATAGTCTTCGTAGGTCGGTTGCCTGTTTCAGGTCATTGGCGAGACCGTTTTCGAGATTGGCACCCTGTTCGGTGACCGTATTCGACCACTCGGCCCGGAAGGTGACGAGCGCCGGCACGATCTCAGAGGACAAAATCACCACGTTGCCCTCCTCGAGGTCGTCCATCGCCACGATCTCGAGGTCGCGAAGGTTGCGTGAGGCTCCCGACTGAAGTGTCCGATCGAGTTCCGCTCTCGAGGTCGCGGTCGCAATGGCGACGGTCGTTGTCAGAGAGAGGTCACTCTTAGCGAAGGCAACTGAGAGCACCCCTAAGGGCAGGTCAACTTCTGACCCGCCGACAGCCTCAGCTTCGTTCGAGGCCGCGACCTCGCTAGCGACGGCAAGGTAGGCGAACCAGGCTGTCTCCCGTGTTTCAAGAGCCTCGATTGCCTGACGATTCACGATGGCCTCGTTGCCAGTGGCCGCCGACGGGTAGAGATCTGCACCGGGCTTTGTGGCGTCGAGGAGAGACCGTGTCGTCCCGGAATACAGAGCGAGGGCTGTCGCCTGGCCGCTGCGGCGAGCCTGGGTGATGTTCTGGCTCGCCGAGGCGAGAGCTGTGCCGAGGTCAGGATCCTGGGTCTGCTGTAACTCGGCCAGCAAGGTATCGGTGACCTTGGTGGCCTCGGTCGAGTCCCCCGTGAGAAACAACTGCAGCCGCTCATCGCCGATGGCGAGAACCAATCGATGGGTCGATTGAGTTGTCGTGATGGCGGCGAGACTGCCTGCTGCAGCGTCAATGTTCGAGCTCTGCGCTCGAAAGCCGAGAGTCAGAGCGAGGCCAATCGCAAAGAGGGGTAAAAGGACAAGGGCAGCGAGTCACGATTTGATGCGCACCGGGCTGTCTCTCCTTCTCAGGACTCTCGAGTTCGATCACTACGCCCGAGTAGCTTGAGGGGGCCTTGAAAGCCGAAATTCATCGGGTCGGTCTGGACGAGGGAACGATGCCGGTGCTTCGTATCCGGCACAGAGCGTTGCCAGGCGACCGGTATGCGGTTTCGGTTCGGCGCGCTGTCCCTGCCGCCTTCGATGCGGTAATCAAAGGGGCGTTGCCGGATCTGCAATTTGTGTCGGTTTCGAACGAGGAGCTCATTGGCTTCTATTCGCCGCTCGAGCGTCGCTCCGACGGCGAGGGAATCGCCGTGCGGTTAGTTGAGGCCTTGCGACAAGCGATCGATGTCAATGGACTACCGCACCATTTGTCATCACGCGTCGGTGCTGCGCTTCTGGACGATGAGAACCCTGATGCCACTCACCCAGCGATGCTGTTCCATCCGTACCAGCGGGTTCAAAACCGTCGGCAGCGAGAAATGGAAGACGATCTGCGGTCTGCGGTTTTGAAGAACGAACCGAACGCTTCGATGCAGCCGTCGATCGACTTGAAGACCGGTCGAGTCGTGGCGTTGAAAGTGTCGGCAAGATGGCAGCGAAACGGTCGGGGTTTCGTGCCACCGCTCGAATTTGTGCCAGCTGCGGACGCTATTGGAATTAGCCATCTTCTTGGCCGTCAGGTGTTGCAGCGAGCCCTTTTCGTCACCTCTGATCTTGTAGACGATGGCCTTCTTGGCGAGGTGACACTCCGGACGAGCGTTGCGCCTGCCGAGGTTCTTCACCCTGACTTCGTTCAGACTGTGCTCGATGCCACGAGAGTCAACCCACGGGTGAAGGTCGGCCTGGAAATGAACCCAACCCCCCCC